>JAISUO010000077.1 GCA_031272035.1 Synergistaceae bacterium | reverse complement strand
TGGGTGTAGTCCCCGGGGTTCAGCGCTATCGACTGAACGGGGGCGGAAAAGTCCTTGTCCGTGTAGACCGTCACGGTCGCGCCCGCCGAGCAGATCACCTCGGACGCCGACAGGGAGCTTTTTCCCTTGTCCACGACGACGGCGGCGGTCTGGGGGCTGGAGATGGACGCGCCGGACCCGGCGGTGGACACGCCCATGCCCGCCACGGAGGTCAGGCCCGCGTCGGTTCCGGGCCGGGCCGCCGTCACGTCGTAATAAGATTCCGTGAGCCCGTCCTGGGCCAGGACCTTCACGTAGACGTGACTGGACTCGCCCGACGGCAGGATCACGGCCGAGTCCCGGTTCTGGGAGAACCCCGCGTCGCTGTAGATGTGGAACGAGGCGTCGGGCGCGGGGACGATGTCCGACGTGGTGATGGAAGGCTTCGAACTGGGAACCGAAATGGAGACGAGTTCCGGAGCGTTAAGGGTTCCCGTCGCCGCCGTCGTCACGGCGACGCCCGCCGCGGAGGTCAGCCGGGCGTCCGTGCTGGCGCGAATGACATGGATTCTGAAGTAGAGTACACTGTGGGCTTCTACACCGCCGGTTTCAAAAAGCATCAAAGAAGCGTTATCGCCAGTGGCCCCGGTTGTGGGCCAAAAAACTGCCGGCGAAGGGAGGTTATAATACCCGTGCAGACCCACGCGCGTCTTGGCGACGCCGTCGACCGAGACCTGGATGTCGGTCGGAACAATGCGCGCCGCCAGGCTCGGCGCAAGGACGACGCTGCCGAGAAGGGGATCCTTTATCGTTCCGCTGCTGTCGCCGGCTGTGTCGGAAAAGACTATCGGGACGCCGTGCACCGTGCCCTCCAGGGTGTAAGCGGCGCGCGCGGCGCGCGGCGTCAGGAGCGACGCGGACAGAAACAGGAGCAGGAAAGTGAAGCGGGTTAAAAGGAAATAATTAAGCCCGTGTGGCGTGTGGCCGGTGTAACCGGCCTCGTCTTTGGTCGTCAGGCGCGGAAAAAACATTATTGTACATACCCCCCTGTGATCGAGTGTGGAAAAGCCGAGCTGCAGGTTGTCGCTCAAACTTCGCGACGCAAAATCTCCGGTCCGGTTCCCCTCGCGTCAACATCCATGCAATATTGTAACTATTATATATTATTGCACAACGCAAAACGACAAAAAAGCCCCCGCGACTATACGAGGGCCTGAATTTTGCGTTTATGTTTATCGTTATTTTGAAGACATTATAACCCGGACCTCTATTTTTCGCCGCGACAGTTTGCCGGTCCGCTTGCGAATAACAATCGAGAGTGATAATATACCTGTCGGCCCGACACCGGGATCTGCGTCTCCGAGATCGACGCAAATCGCAGTTCGCGGCAATTTTTTTGAGAGGTGATCTCTGTGATCCGGAAAGAAAAAAAGCAGGAAATCATTGGGGAGTACAGGGTGCACGAGTCCGACACCGGTTCCCCGGAGGTGCAGGTTGCGGTTCTGACCGAAAGGGTGCGCGAATTGACGGAACACCTGAAGATCCACGCGAAAGACTTTCACTCGCGAAGAGGACTTCTGAAGATGGTCGGTCAGCGAAGGAAGCTGTTGCGATATCTGAGAGAGAAGGATTTCAACCGTTACCGCGGCCTTATCGAACGGTTGGGTCTGCGTCACTAGGCGCAGAGAGGCAATGAGGATGCAATGCTCGTTTCAGATCATTCGATTTTGAGGAAGACGTTTTACGTCGGAGGTGTTCATATATGAAAAAAGAGATTCATCCCGCCTATCAGGAGTGCAAGGTGAGCTGCGCCTGCGGGAATACCTTTGTAACGCAGTCCACGCAAAAAGAGATCCGGGTGGGGGTTTGTTCACAGTGCCATCCCTTCTACTCCGGAAAACGGGGAAGCCGGATCATGACGGACGGGCGGCTGGAGAAGTTCCAGAAGAAATACGCCGGAATCAACTACGGCCAGAAAGAAATCACCGAAAAGCAGGGTTAAGGGGCTTCGAGCCCCTTTTTAATTACATTCACATGTCTTTAAATTCTTTATGCAAAGTTTATCTTCTGAGGCACACTCCGGAACCGGATGAACTCGTGGCGGCGGCGGCCCGCATCTGTTACTGCGACACAACCGCGGCCAGTCTTCTGGAGCGCGAAACGCAGGAACTTTCAGAGCGTCTTCTGGACGAGCTCTGGCGCAGCGGACATCACTCCCCCTTCGAACACGCATCCTTCACCTTCGGGGTGGACGGAATCAGCCGTGTGGCCACGCATCAGCTCGTACGTCACCGGATGGCCAGCTTCAGTCAGCAGAGTCAGCGTTACGTCAAAATGAAAGCGGGAAGCCCCGTTATCCTGCCGCCCGCAGTGGCGAAAAATCCGGAGGCCCGAAGCCTCTTCGAAAAACAGTTTGCCGCGGCCCATGAAACCTACAGGACCCTGGTGGAAATGGGAATTCCGGCGGAAGATGCGCGGTTCATCCTTCCCCACGGCTGGGAAACCCGTATTGTCCTCACGATGAACGCCCGTGAACTTCACCATTTTTTCTCCCTGCGGCTTTGCCGGAGGGCCCAGTGGGAAATTCGGGAAATGGCGCGTCTGATGCTGGAAGAATGCCGCAAAGTGGCCCCTGTCATTTTTAAAAAGGCGGGACCTTCCTGCGTTCGGGAGGGAATCTGCCGGGAAGCCCGTCCCTGCGGCAAACCTTATAAAAACACGGAGGACCTTCTCCAAAGTGAAATGGAATAAAATGCAACCGCCCTTCGAATCCGGTAAAGGCGCTCGTTTCAGCTCTTTCGCTCTTTTGAACCTTTCCGCGGGGCTGTGGTTTTCGGAAGCGCGAAGGATTCCCGTCGGAGGGCAGGCCGTTATCGAAGGCGTGCTCATGAAGGGGATAAACTACTGGGGTCTTGCCGTACGGCAGCCGAACGGCGAAATTTTCCGCGAAAAGTGGGGCAACTCCTCCCGAACGAAGCGTTACCCCTGGAAGCTGCCCGTTCTGCGCGGTTTTATAACGATGATCGAGATGATGACGACGGGATTCAAAGCCCTCAGCCACTCAGCGGAAATCGCCCTCAGCGACAGCGGAGAAAAAATGACGACCCGCGACCTGATTCTGGCGGTGGCCGTTGGAATTTTCGCCGTTGTGGGCCTTTTTATCGCTTTTCCTCTGTGGGCCTCGGAGAAACTGGGGACCTTTTTCCCGCTCTCTCCCCTTGCCCTCAACGTTCTGGAGGGCGTGCTGCGAGCGGCGGTCTTCATCGTTTACGTGGCGGCCATCGGCATGATGAAGGATATTCAGGAGGTGTTTCGTTATCACGGGGCGGAGCACAAAACCATCAACGCCTTCGAGCGCGAGCTGGAGCTGACGCCGGAATCGGTGGCGACCCAGTCCCGGATTCATCCCCGCTGCGGAACGTCCTTTCTGCTGATCGCGATTCTCATCAGCATCGCGGTATTTTCCGCCATCGGCAAGGGCGGGGTCGTATGGCGCGTGGGCTCCAGGGTGGTCCTTCTGCCCCTGGTGATCGGAATATCCTACGAAATTATCCGGCTCACCTCCCGGTCGGGAATCCTGGGGAAAATTTTCATGTATCCCGTTCTTTCCCTCCAATATCTGACGACGCGGGAGCCCGGCTCCGGACAGATCGAGGTCGCGCTGGCGTCGCTGGACGAAGCCCTGGACCTAGAATTAAATCAAAGTTCAAAATTGAGTTCGAATTCACAGGACGTCCCCGTACAGGGACGAACAGCGGAGTGACGACATGGATCTGGTAAGCAAACTGAAAGCACTGGAACAGGACTATATCGACATCGAGAAAAAACTGGCCGATCCGGTCAACGCGTCGGATCCCAAAGAGCTTCAGTCTCTTGGCAAAAAACACGCCCAGCTGGAGCCGGTAGTAGAAAAATTTCGCAATTATTGCGCCATTCAGCAGAGTATCGCGGAGGCCAGAGAACTGCTCAAAAGCGGAGAACCGGACATGGAGGCTCTGGCCGCCGAGGAAATCGAGCGTCTGTCCCCTCAAATCGACGGCTTCGAAAACGAGCTGAAGCTGCTGCTCCTGCCGAAGGATCCCAACGACGAAAAACGCGTCATCGTTGAAATTCGGGCCGGCACCGGAGGAGAAGAGGCGGCGCTTTTCGCCTCGGACCTCTATCGCATGTACAACCGGTTCTGCGAGCGTCAGCGCTGGCGCATCGAAGTTCTGGATTCCAACGAAACGGGAATCGGCGGCTACAGGGAGATCATCTTTCGGGTGGACAGCGAGGGGGCCTACAGCCGGCTCAAATTTGAAAGCGGCGTGCACCGCGTTCAGAGGGTTCCCGTGACGGAGGCCGGCGGCCGTATTCATACCTCCGCGGCCACGGTGGCCGTGCTGCCGGAGGTGGAAGACGTGGAGGTGGACATCCGTCAGGAGGACCTGAAGATCGACACCTACCGATCCAGCGGGGCCGGAGGACAGCACGTGAACATGACGGACTCCGCCGTGCGCATCACCCACATTCCCACGGGGATCGTCGTCACCTGCCAGGATGAACGCTCACAGATCAAGAACCGCGCCAGGGCCATGACGTACCTCAAAACGAAGCTCTACGACATGGAGCTGCAGAAGCAGACGTCGAATCTGGCGTCCGAGCGCCGCGGACAGATCGGATCGGGAGATCGCTCCGAGCGCATTCGCACTTACAACTACCCTCAGAACCGCATCACGGACCACCGGATCAACCTCACCCTCTACAAGCTGGACTATTATCTGGACGGCGACCTCTACGAAATGATGGACGCCATGATGCTGGCGGAGCAGACGGAGCGGCTGCACCACCTGGAAATATGAGCGCGTCGCCATGAGCGTCCCCATGAGCGTCCCCCTGGCCGAGGCGCGACGTTACCTGATCTCGGAACTGAGGAACGCGCAAATCGAAAATCCTTTTCAGGAGGCGGATCTGATTCTGGCCCGTCTCCTGAATTTTTCCCGAGCCGCGATTTTGGGCCATCCGGAGACGATTTTGACCTGTCCTCAAATGCTTTCCATCAAAAAAGCGGTCAAACGACGCGTGAAAAGAGAACCTCTTCAGTACATTCTGGGAGAAACCTGCTTTTACGGCAGATCCTTCGAAACGCGAAAAGGCGCTTTGATTCCCCGTCCGGAGACGGAGCTCCTGGTGGAGCTGGCTCTGGAATTTTTTCCCGCCGACGCCGCCTTCGATTTTCTCGACTGGGGGACGGGCAGCGGCTGCATCGGGATCACTCTGCTTCTGGAACGGTTTCGCGCAAAAGGGATCCTGGCCGAAAAAAATCCGGAGTCTCTGATTTTGGCGTGGAACAATCTGTCGCGGCATCGCCTTTTCGAACGGAGTCTTTTATGGCATTCCCGAAATCCCGATGACATTCCCGTCCCCAGGGGCGCTCTGGATCTGGTCCTCAGCAATCCTCCCTACATCCCCAGGCCGGTCATTCCAGGGCTCATGCGCGACGTCCGCGATTACGAACCCCGCATGGCTCTCGACGGAGGCCCGGACGGTCTGGATTATTACCGTCTGCTTTTTCATTACGCGCCTCTCCGGCTGAAGCCGGGGGGATATTTGCTCTTCGAAATCGGAAACGCGGAACAGTCCGACAGCCTCAAAAAAATGACCCCTCCCTCACTGGAATTTGTGAAAGAGGTGAGAGACTACGCCCATATCCCCCGCTGTCTGGCCTGGAAAAGAAATTTTCAGGACTCTCAATACTCAGGGGGTCGGAGCTCGTTCGGCCGCTTTGCGGTCCTCACTGGCCCCCCCGAGGCCCCCTGCAGATTACCGGGCAGGTAATCACTTCCTCAAACGGTTTATGGCAAGGGCGGCAACGTGGGGCTTGTTCATGGTGTAGATGTGAACGCCCTCCGCGCCGCCGCGAACCAGATCTTCCATCTGGGCGATGGCGTACTCCACTCCCGCCTTTTCCAAGTCCGCCGGGCTGTGTTCGTAGCGGTGCAGCAGACGAATGATTTTCGACGGCAGCGACGCCCCGCAGAGGAAGATCATGCGTTCAATCTGGCTGCGGCTCATGATCGGCATCACCCCGGCGGAAATGGGCAGCGTGATTCCCTTCAGCCTGGCTTTTTCCAGAAAATTCCAGAACAGATCGTTCTCAAAAAAAAGCTGGCTGATCAGAAAATTGGCCCCCGCATCCTGCTTGAGGCGAAGATGATCCAGGCTGACGGAAAAATCGTCGCAGTCGATATGACCTTCCGGATAACATGCCGCTCCAATGCAGAAATCGCCACGCCCCGCAATGTCTTCGATCAAATCGGAGGCATAACGGTAATCCTTCGACAGGGGCAGGGACGACCCGGCGGGTAAATCTCCTCGCATGGCAAGAATATCGTCTATATTTTTTTCTTTCAGATTGTCCAGAATGGTATTTATCTGATTTCGATCGGTGGAAACGCAGGTGAGGTGAGCCAGTGCCTCGACTCCCCTTTTTCGCACGGCGGAAGCGATTTCGGCCGTGCGATGCGCGTTTCCGCTTCCCGCCGCGCCGTAGGTGACGCTGATAAAATCGGGGGAAAGCCCCGTCAGATGGTCCAGCGTGGCGTAGATCGTCTCTATCTGCGAGTCCTGTTTGGGGGGGAAAACTTCGAAAGACAGAACGGGGCGTTTTTGAGCATAAAGCTGACAAATCATCCTGTAACCTCCGGAGCAAGAATTGATGCCAATTTATTTTAATCGGGTGCCCATTTGGCATGAAATGAAAGTTATTATATCCTGAATTGGTCATTTTTCGAATTGTATTTCAGATAACGCCGCAGGCACCCAGGCCAAAGTAAAGGCCAAAATAAAACCGTCTCAATAAATTCAGAACAAATTGCCCGACTGATCGAATTCGAACTCGCGCGCTCCGCCCTCCGCCTCAAGCTTCGGATGTTCCCGGATATAATCCAGCAGACTTTCCGAGGCTTCTATTTCGCCCAGAGCGGTGGTGTTTTTGATGCGCGCCAGGGTTATCTTCGTCCGGTCAAGGACGTTGCTGGTTTTTATGGCCGCCTGGATGGCCTGCCGGTCGTTTTTGAGGACCATCGGAATCTTGACGCTGAGCGGCACGGTGGACGTCAGAGAGTTCGGGTAGGTCTGTTCGAAGTCGAACTTCCTGTAAGCCCTTTGAGTGGTGAAGTCCACGATGCCCAGACCGTTGGCGTTGCCTCCGGACCGGTCCGTGATGTCCAGCACCACGGCGCGGGTGATTTCAGGCCCGCCTGACGCGAAAGGCGTATGGTAGCGTCCCACCACGTTGGTGTCGAACCCGGTGCCGCTGATGTCCTTTCCGATCTCGTCGATGACCAGGACGTCCAGTTTGTCGAAATACAGCTTCGGGTACAGCGTCCAGGCTTTCTTCAAAAGCAGCGGCTCCCGGGATTCTATTTCGGAAGCTTTCATCACGACGATCTCTGCCGTTTCATGAAAGGCATTTTCCAACAGTCCCACGGCGCAAAGGATATTTTTCTTCGCGATGACGACCTTCGCGATGGAGGGGACGTTTTCGGCCATTTTGCCGAAGCCCAGCATGTGCGCGTAATCCGCGCCCTTCTGCTTGCCCATGCCGATGGTGATCATCTTCATGATTCCGCTCTCGTAAGGACCTCTGAAGGCCACGTGGGGCTTGATCCGGTTCACCACGACGATGGCGTCGGCCTCGTTGGCATATTTGTCCAGGTAGACGGGACGCCCGTTTTCTGAGAGGCCCAGCTCCACCGTCTCCATGGTGGCCCGTATCGGAACGCCCAGGCGGTCCTCCGTAATTCCCAGATTCTCCAGAACATGACGCTGCCCTTCGGCGGAAGCGCCGCCGTGGCTGCCCATGGCAGGAAAAACGAAGGGCTCGCCTCCCGCGTTTTTGACCATTTCCGCCACCGTTCGCAGAACCAGCGGCATGTTGCTGATTCCCCGGCTGCCGCCCGTGATCGCCACCTTCCACCCCGGTTTCACAGCGTTCAGAGCGCCGCTGTCTCTCAGCTTCCGGGCGACTTCCTCCTCCACGTTCTCCACTTTGGGACGCTCGAAAATTTGCCTCACTTTCACGATCTTCGGGACGGGCACAGGGTCCAGAAGCGAATCAACAGCCGACATATCTTTTCCTCCTTTGTCAGGTTCGAAACTCAGGCTCAGGCTCTGGCGCGGCGCTTCCTGCGCCATGCCACGTACATGGGGGTGGACTGGATGAGCGAGATCAGCGCCAGCAGCAGCAGAACGGCGCAAATGGGGTTGGTGAGGAAGATCATCCAGGAACCCTGACTGATGAGCAGCGACTGGTGCAGGCTCACGTCCAGCATCCTCCCCAGAATGAGCCCGACAACCAGGGGCGCCACGGGGATTTTTATTTTGTCCATGAAGTAGCCCAGGATTCCGAAAGCCAGCATCAGCCCCACCTCGAAAAGGTTGTTATTGATGGCGAAGGCGCCGATCACGCAAAGGACCACCACCGCCACGGAGAGCACCTTGTTCCCGATCCGCGTGACAAAAATACAGGCTTTCGTGAAGAACAGGCCTTCGACGAACATGACGACGGTAGAGAGCAGCACGGCCCAGATCAGGGTGTAGGTCACTCCGGCGTACTCCGTCATCAGCGACGGGCCGGGCATGATCCCGTGAATCATCAGACCTCCCATGAGGACGGCGGTGGAGGAGCTGCCGGGAATGCCCAAAGTGATGGTGGGAACCAGAGCTCCGCCTACTACGGCGTTGTTGGCGGCCTCCGGCGCGGCTATGCCGTAAGGAGAACCCTTCCCGAAGGAATCCGGCTCGTCGGACCGCCGCTTCGCCTCGTTGTAGGCGAACCAACAGGCCGTGTCCCCGCCGGTCCCGGGGATGATCCCCGTGAAGACGCCGATAATCGAAGAGCGAAGAAACGTGGGCAGAAGCATTTTGACCTCGCTCCAGGGGCGAAGAATTTTGTCCGTGATGCGATTCGTCTGAACGGCGCCGTCCGAGTCCTTCTCGATCAGGCGAAGGGCCTGGGGAATGGAGAACAGTCCGATAAGCGCCACGGTAAAGGGAATTCCGCCAAACAGGTTGATGTTTCCCAGGGTGAAGCGGGGAATACCCGTGATGGAGTCCATGCCCACGGTAGAAAAGAGAAGTCCGATGGTCCCTGCCAGCAGCCCCTTGATGACGGAACCCTGAGACAGGGACGCCAGGATGGTCATGCCCAGAACGGCGATGCCGAAAAGCTCCACGGGGCCAAACATAACGGCGACCCAGCCCAGGATGGGGGCAAGGGTGAGGAGGACGCAGGAACTGACCACCCCTCCCACGAAGGAGGCCGTCAGAGAAATGCCCAGAGCGCGGCCCGCTTCGCCTCTCTGCGCCATGGGATACCCGTCTACGGTGGTGGCCGCCGCCGCCGGAGTTCCGGGCGTCCGGATCAGCACCGCGGCGATGGAGCCGCCGTACATGGCGCCCATGTAGATGGAGGCCAGCATACTGATGCCGGTGTCGGGGGGCATGGCGAAGGTCACCGGCACGAGAAGGGCAATGGCCATCGTGGCGGAGAGGCCCGGCATGGCGCCTACCACCAGCCCCAGAAAAGTCCCAAAGGCGATAGCCAGAAAATTGTGCAACGAAAAGACGTTGGTGAGTCCCAGAATTACATTCGCAAACATATCTCGCTCTCCTTCTTCCGGCAAAAAACCCGAACGGAGTTCACTCCATCAGTCATTTCATCAGTCATTCCATCATTCACTCCATCAGTCCCAGGGGAATGGGGAGTTTGAGGAAAAGGACGAACAACAGGTAGATGAAGACGGGAAAACCCAGGCAGATCAGTACCGTCCTGACCGGGCCGGTGGCGCGGAAATACCCGTAGGAAACCAGCATGAAAAGCGGTGTGGCGATGAAATAGCCCAGGCGCGGGATGAGGAAAATATAAAGAACCATAGCCGCCACGTAAACCGCCACCCGAACGTGATGGATCGGCGCAGACGGCTCTTTCTCCTCCCCGCCGAATCCCGGAGCGCGTTTCCAGGTCTGGAACGCCATGGCAAGGGCCAGAATCAGCACCAGTCCCGCGATAAGCTGGGGAAAACGAGCCGCCGTTCTGGACATTGAAAGGGATTTTTGCAAAAAGAAGAGGCTCAGCGCCATGCTGAAAGCCGAAAACAAATAATGCTGCGTTGTCGATTTCACATCGACGACCTCCTTGCTGACCGTGCCCGCGGATTGATACCAATTTGAAGTAAAAGGCCTGATGAAGAAACCAAGCGACCCGCAAAAGACGCAAAAAAGCCGGAAAACGACGTCACGCGTGAGAAAGAAACTCTGCCGCGCAACGTCGTTTTTTCGTCACGACACAAAATTTCTCCGGCGGCGGTAAACAGTTCTCCGCCCGTCACCGGCCTATTTACCCTGATACTGTTCCCGAACTTCCTCCCAGATAAGTTTGAAGGCGGCTTCCTGGTCGTGGAGCATCTTCGAGTAGTCGTCGCCGTACTTCATGTCGATGATGGACGCGCGGTCCTCGCAGGCTTTTATAAATTCCGGCATCGTGGCCATCTTTTTGAACGCTTCGATCATCACCTTTTTGACTTCCTCGGGAACGCCTTTGGGTGCGCAGTAGCCCCGTGAGGAACCGGACACCACGTTAAATCCCTTTTCCTTCAGCGTGGGAACGTCGGGAAGGCTCGCGTAGCGCTCCTCGGTCATGATTGCCAAAGCCTTCAGGTTGCCGGCTTTGACCTGCGGATAAACGATCCCCACGTTGTTGAAGCTGGCGTCGATCTTGCCGCCCATGGCCGCCTGCCAGGACGGGCCGTCTCCCTCGAAAGGCACCATCTGGACCTTCATGCCGCTGGCCTTCTCGAAGATGAGGGTGGTGAAGAAGTCGTCTCCGCCCACGCCGGAGTTGCCCACCGTGATCTTGCCGGGGTTCTCCTTCACGGCCCTGAAAAAATCGTCGACGGTGTTGTAGGGGCTGTCCTTACCGACAACGATGATACCGGGGTCCGTGATGACGTTGGCGAGGGGCTCCAGCTCGTCGATGGTGTAGGTGATCTCGGGGTTCATGATGTAGTTCGTCTGGAGCATCGGGGTGTTGGTGATGCTGATGGTGTAGCCGTCCTTCTTCGCCGTCTTCGCCAGCTGGGTCCAGGCGATGGCCCCCGTCGCTCCCGGAATGTACTGATTGACGAAGGACTGTCCCACGACCTTCTCCAGATAGGGCTGCGTCAACTGCGCCAGGGTGTCGCTTCCACCGCCGGCCTTGAATCCCTGCGTGACCGTGATCGGCTTGTCCGGATACGCGGCGAACGCCGCTCCGCTTACGGCCACCAGCGCGCAAACCATTACAGCCAGCAGAAAATACCGTGATTTTCCCATACCCTTTACCTCCTCATGATTTATGTGTTTTTGTTACATTTCCCGTCTGCTTTTCGGTTCGTCAGCTCGGACAGGAATGTCCCGCCCACAGTTCTTCCCTGCTTTTTCTGTGGTAGCCGTGACGACGCCCCACACAGAACAGCTCGGTTCCCCCAATTTTTTCGGCGGTGGTTTCCTCCCCGCCGGCGATGCGAAGGATCAACTCCAAAAGCTCTTCGCCCGTCTCCTCCACGGAGCGCCCCTGAGAGATGATTCCACTGGCGTTGAAGTCGAAATTTTCCTCCATGCTGCGCCAGGTTTTTTCGTTGCCCGTGATTTTGATCACCGGGGCGACAGGATGCCCCGTGGGGTTCCCTCTGCCGGTGGTGAACGCCACGAGCTGCGCGCCGCAGCCGATCATGCCGGTCACCACTTCTCCATCGTGGCTTTCGTAGTTCATCAGGAACAGACCCTTCAGAGAGGGGTCAGGGGGGACGGCGTACTCGATGACGTCGACGATGGGAGATGTGCCGGATTTGTGAACTCCGCCCAGCGCTTTCTCTACGATGCTGCTGACGCCGCCGTCGAAATTTCCCCGGGAGATGAGGTGGTTGCGGTTTTCCGGAAGCGTGGGGTCCAGCCCGCTGCGGAGTACGTCCTCGATTTCATAAATGGCGGAGTAGATTTTATCGGCGACCTGCGGACTGACGGCCCGTCGCGCGAGGAAATCCTCCGTTCCCAAGAGCTCGTTGAGCTCGGAAAGAATCGCGCTGCCCCCCGCCGCCACGATGCGGTCCGCCGCGTTTCCAACGGCAGGGTTGGCCGCCAGCCCGCTGGTGGCGTCGGTCCCTCCGCATTTCGTCCCCATCATCAGAGAGGAGAGAGGGCAGGGAGTCCGCCGGTCCTGATCGAGGATGGCCTTGAACTCCCGAGCCTTGTCCACGGCTTTCCGGATGGTGGCGGTGGTGCCGCCTTCGTCCTGAATAACGAACAGGGCCACGGGTTTACCGTTTTCCTTCACCGCGTCGTACAGTTCCTGCGGGTTGAAGCGTTCGCAGCCGAGGCCGACGACGATGACGGCCCCCACGTTTGGGTGGCACGCCATGGACTTGAGCGTGCGCGCGGTCAGCTCCAGGTCAAATCCCACCTGCGCGCAGCCCACCGCATGGGGCAGCGCGACGGCTCCCTCCACCTGAGCGGCGATTTTACCCACCGTGGTATTGGCGCAGAACACCGACGGGATCACGGCAAGGTAGTTGCGAATGCCCACAGAACCGTTCGGACGCTTATATCCCATAAATTCCTGTTTCATCTGACCTGAGTCTCCCTTTATATTTTGCCGCGGTCGCAGCCCATGTTATGAACGTGAATCCAGCTTCCGGCGGAAACATCCTTCAGCAGATAACCAATCTCCTCTCCGTATTTAATGACAGGCTGACCCTTTTTCATATCGGAAATGCTGGCCTTGTGGGCGAACTCCACGTCCTCCACCAGCGTGACGGTTCCCTTCGGCGTCACGACGGAGTCCCCTTTTTTGGCGTCCTCCAGTACCATAACGACGGAGTCCATCGGGTTGATCATCAGACTTTTACGCAACATGACTTTCACCTCGCAGAATAAGTCACCCGGAAGCCAAACCCGATTTTCGGCAAACTTACAGGTAAAGATTTGTCGGGTTTTTCTCCCTTTTCATACCAGGATTGGAATCAAAATCAGAAAAAAGTATAGATATTGCTTTATATCATAAAGAATCTTATGTGCGTTTACAAGCCGTTTTAAATCCATAAATGTCTGAAAATCAAACAGATTATAAAGCCAAACACGCTTTTTCAGGGTGATGTGATATTATCAGAAAAATTGTTTGAAAATTAAACACTTGGAGGAATCCTATGAGTCTGGTAAAGATTCTGGCTGTTGTCCCTTACCAGGGGATGGCTGAAGTGATGAACCGTCTGGCGGGCGCTCGGAAGGATTTTCAGCTTACGGTGAGGGTGGGAAACATACAGACCTGCAGGCAGGTTCTGCGACAGGAAAGCGAGTGGGATTATGACGTCATCGTTTCCCGCGGGGGAACTGCCATGATGTTGCGCGAACTGGTCTCCGTCCCAGTAATAGAAATCGAAGTTTCGGTTTATGACGCGCTTCGATGTTTGAAGTCCGTGCAGGGATACAACGGCAGGATGGCGGTCGTCGGATTTTCCAATATAACCGAATGCGTCAGAAAATTGTCCGAGATGATGCAGTATCGCCTGGACATCTGCAACATCACGGAACAGAGCGACGTGGAAGCGGAGCTGATCCGCCTGAGGCAGCAGGGAATCGAACTGGTGCTGTGCGATCAGATCAGCCGGACCCACGCCGAGGCGCTGGGAATGAACTCCATCCTGCTGACGTCCGACGAAACGGAAATTGTCTCGGCTTTCGACGAAGCGGTGCGCGTCTGCCGGCTGTACGGCGGATTTCGCCGGCAGAACGAAATGATGAGAACGCTGTTGTTCTCGCAGGAACATCACATGGTTTGTTACGATGAAAAAGGAGGGCTTCTTTTTTCCACGCTGGAACAGGATTCCTTCTATGAAGGATTTTCTGAAGAGCTTGACAAAATGGTGTTCGAGTTTTGGGATTACGAAACGCTGGAGCGGGATTGCAGGTGGAAAAGCGTCGTCCTGACGCTCTCCTCGAAGCGGATATTTCACCACGGCATCAGATGTCTGCTGATCCGCATCGGGACGTCGAAAAATCCTCTGCTCACCGCGAACAGGGGCGTCTCGATTTCCACGCGGACGGATCAGATACTGGCGGACATCTCGCAGATAGGAAGCTCGGTGCTGATGGGGGATTTGGGGAGCCTGATCGCCGGTTGCTATGGATGTACGCTGCCGGTGTTGATTATCGGAGAGCCGGGGACCGGCAAAGACACGATCGCGTCACTGATTTATCGCCATGGCCCTTTTGGGGAGAGAATGATGGTGACGGTGGACTGTCAAACGGTTTCCCCACGCCGGTGGAGAAACCTGCTCGATCGGGAAAATTCCCCGCTCATGCGCTCCGGCATTACCCTTCATCTGCGTCTGGTGAACTGCCTCAGCGAGGCGCAGGCGGATATGCTGCTGCGATTCATCGAACAGACGGGGCTTTGCCGGCGCAGCCGGATGATTTTTTCCTGCGAGCTGACGCGGGGAGAAACAGAAGAAGGGTATATCTGCGGTTACCTCAAAAATCATTTTTCCACCATCACCCTGCGGCTGCCGCCTCTGAGGCAGCGGCAAAAGGATATTCCCGGTCTGGCCGCCCTGTACATCAATCAGGTCAACCTGGAGCTGGGCCGGCAGTACATTGGTTTTGAGCCGGAGGCTCTGGCTCTTTTGCAGAGTTTCGGGTGGGACGAAAACCTGACGCAGTTGAGCCGAGTGGTCCGGACACTTGCTCTGACGGGAGAAGAACCCCATATCGGCAAAGAGGAAGTTCGCCGGGTTTTGAAGGCGGAGCTCCCCCGATACGCTCAAAGCGTCGCAGCGGGCTGCGCAGTTGTCAACCTGCGGCAGCCCCTCGATGAAATTATCTACGACGTGGTGCGTCTGGTACTGGAAGACGAGGACAGAAATCAGAGCCGTACGGCCGCCCGACTGGGAATCAGCCGTTCAACGGTGTGGAGCGTCCTGAAAAAAGGACAGCGAAATCATTTACAGGGAATTTCTTCCGATGGTTTTGGTCAGGGTTTTTCCGTCTGAGGCTTCTAGAAGAGGCCCGTTGTTCGGGCTTTTTTGAGTTTTGCTCTTTTCACTTCTGTCGAAGAATCCCGCGTCAAGAGCGGAAAAGTGACAGGATTTGACGCATTTCCCGCAGAGAATGCAGTCCGGGCTGTGAGGGGTGCGCGACGGGTCCACGGCCATGGGGCAGGCTTTGGAGCAGGCTCCGCAGTTGACGCAGTTGGAGCGGTTCAGCCTCAGACGATAGAGAGAGACTCCGTTGAAAAAGCCGTACAGCGCTCCCAGAGGACAGAGGTATCTGCAAAAAAAACGATGGATGAACAGACAGGCCAGGACGACTCCCACGGAAATGCCCAGCTTCAGCAAAAAAAGCCTCCCTGCGGCCTCTCGAAACGGGGGATTCGCGGCCATGAGAGGAAGTCCCGCCGTCAGCGTCCCCACGGGACAGATGTATTTGCAGAAAGCCGGAGAGGCAATTCCGGCGGCGTTGGTCGCCAGAAGGGGCAGAGCAACGACAAAAACCGCCAGCAGAACATATCGGGTACCAAGAGGCCATCGCCAGGTCTTCTGCGGGTCCGCCCGCAGACGGGAGGCCTTTCCCAGAGGAATTTTATTGATCAGCTCCTGTATGAGGCCGAAGGGACACAGAAAACCACAGATGAAGCGCCCGAACAGAAGTCCCAGAAGCCCAACCAGCCCGATCACATAATAGCTGAAGTTGTACTTCCAGGAGCCGAGAACGGCCTGCAAAGCGCCCAGCGGACAGGAACCGACCGCCCCGGGGCAGGAATAACAGTTCAACCCCGGAACGCAGACGGACTTCAGTTTTCCACTGTAAATGCGTCCCTGCCAAAAACCGGGCAGCCACGCGTTGGAACCCAATAAACTCAACCACTGTATAGCTTTACGAAACATATAAAAACTCCTGATTCTCAGATCAAACGGAACGGGTGTCAGCCAATGCCGATGCATTCAAGGCAAACACGGGCTGCTTTGGTAAAAACAGTCTCTGCCTCTCCCCTGCTCCAGCCATACAGAGTGAAGGCCAGGGCAAGAAAGAACAGGATGATCCTCACTGTCCGACCCCGGTTTTTTTTCACAGCGTCCATATTTTTCCCTCCAAAAGTTCAAATTTCCAAGGCTCTGCTGACATTTTACTGATTATCTCGCAGAAACAGCTCCGAACCCGCGACCGTTCAGACATTCTACCCGAAAATACGTCCTTTTCCCTCTGAAAATCTCCCGAATCTGCGAATCAAAGACGACTTGCGCCTTCAAACGTCTCGACAGCCGGCCGAAAAAATGTCAATGTAACGTTCCACACCGGACAAAATGAAGCTGTTGCCGGAAGAATTCTTTTCCGGTACACTGCTGCAGGAAAATCGATTCTTCGGAGGATCCTGGATGACGCCAAACAAGGCGAACAGAGAATACAAAAGCAGCGTCTTCGTCACTCTCTGCGAAGACAAAAACCGTCTCGTCGAGGTTTACAACGCGGTCGCGAACAAAAACTATCCGCCGGACGCGGCGGTAAAAATCGTCACACTGGAAAACGCGCTGTTTATGGGGCGGCGCAACGACGTTTCCTTCCTCATGGAAGACAGGCTTGTGGTAATGATGGAACACCAAAGTACGCTATGCGAAAACATGCCCCTGCGCCTGTTGATCTACGTGGACGGCGTTTACGAAAAACTGCTCAACGCCGACGAAAAACTCAGGCAGGCGCTTTACGGGACGAAACTTCTGAAAATCCCAAAGCCCGAATTTTACGTTTTCTACAACGGCAAAGCGGCATTCCCCGAGCGAAAAATCTTAAAGCTGTCGGACGCCTTTTTGGAAAGCCCGGAAGCCGATAAAACCGATAAAGAAAGCATCCCGAAACGGTTTGAAGGACTTCTGGAACTGAGCGTTCCGGTTTATAATATCAACAGCGGCTTCAACGAGGAAATGCTCAGGAAAAGCGAAACCCTGTCCGGTTACGCCGCCTTTGTCGATGCGGCGCGTCACAATACGGAGATCGGTTATGAGCTGGAAGAAGCCATTCGCCGGGCTGTGAACGATTGCATCGAGCGGGGAATCCTGGCCGAATTTTTACGGAGTCATTCGTCGGAGGTGATCAATATGCTGACAGCGGAATTCAACCTTGAAGACGCGCTGAAAGTCTGGAAAGAAGAAGGCATCGAGGAAGGCATCGAAAAAAACAGAATTGAGGTCGCGCAAAACATGCTGAACGATGGTCTCCCGATTGACGCCGTAGCGAAGTACACGTCGCTGCCTCGTGAAAAGGTGATATTCCTTCAGGGTCAGCGGTCATAAATATGGGACGGCGGAATTCAATCTCTCGATCGCTCCTCCGTCCCACTGAGGCTCCAGCTCATTCAGCCAGCGTTTTTTCAGGATTCTTCCAAAGGGATTACGCCACCGAAGTTTTTTCCAGCGTTTCGTTCATGCTGCCCGTGCGATACCCCAAAAGATCCAGAGAGACGTAGGCGTAACCGATTTCCCTGAACTGCGCGTAGAGCGTTTCCCTCACCTTCCGGTCCATGAGGAGAGTGAAGCCTTCCTCGTCGGTTTCGATCCGGGCGGAATTTCCGTGGTGGCGCACCCGCACCTGCCTGATCCCCAGGTCCAGGAGAAGCTGTTCCGCCCGATCCACCATGCGAAGCCGTTCCGGCGTGATCTCCTCTCCGTAGGGAAAACGGGAGGAGAGGCAGGCAAAAGCCTGTTTATTCCAGGTGGGAAGCCCCATTTCCCAGGAGAGGGAACGGATTTCCGCCTTGTACAGCTCCGCGTGACGCAGAGGGCTGGCGACGCCCTGTTCCGCCACGGCGGTCAGACCCGGTCGGTAATCCCCGTTGTCATCCATGTTGGAACCCTCGGCCACGTTGGCGATTCCGCGTTCCCGGGCCACTTCCCATATTTTGGTGAACAGCTCGTTCTTGCACAGATAACAGCGGTTGGTCGGGTTCATGGAAAACCCGTCAATATCCAGCTCTTCGGAGTCACAGATAACGTGGGTGATGTTTTCCTTCTCGCAAAACGCCTTCGCCTCCCGAAGTTCCCGCTCGGGAAAGGAGCAGGATCGCGCAGTGACCGCGATGGCTCGGTCTCCCAGTACATCGTGAGCCGTTTTCAGAAGAAAGGTGGAGTCCACCCCTCCGGAAAAGGCCACGGCCACACTTCCCAGCTCCGAGAGATACTGCTTCAGATTTTCGTATTTACAGTGGAAATCCATTATGCCAACCCTTCTCCATAATTAATATCGTCTGTCGTCGAGAGACCTGGTTTCATTTCGGAAATCGTTCCTCCGCCCAGGACCAAATCTCCCTCGTAAAAAACCACCGCCTGACCGGGCGACGTCATCTTCTGCGGTTCCTCAAACTCGACGCGCAGCCGGTCTTCTCCCACCCGTTCAATCGTCCCCCGCCGCTCGGTCCGCCGGTAGCCCGTCTTCACTCCCACTTTCAGGGGCCCCCGGGGGACCTCTCCGGCGGTCCACACAAGGTCCTTCGCATACAGAAGTCTCGCGTACAAATCCTCCTCGCCGCCCAGCGTCACCGTGTTGTCCCGTTCGTTTTTGCCGCAGACGTAAAGGCGCCGCGTGGAGGCGATTCCCAACCCTCTGCGCTGGCCGATGGTGTAGCGGATCAGGCCCTTGTGCCCGCCGAGGACGTTGCCCAAAGAATCCACGAAATTTCCGCTTTCGCCGCGTCTGCCCGTATACTGCTCCACAAAACGGGCATAGTCGCCATCCATGACAAAACAGACGTCCTGGCTCTCCCGTTTCTGAGCGTTGACAAATCCCTTCATCTCCGCTATTTTCCGAACTTCTTTTTTCGTCAGATTTCCCAGCGGAAAAAGAATTCGTGCCAGCTCCTCCTGCGTCAGAGAATACAGGAAATAGCTCTGATCCTTTGCGGCGTCCAGTGCTTTTTTAAGGAAGAAGCGATGTCCTTCGCGCTCGATTCGCGCGTAATGCCCGGTCACCAGATAACTGCAATCCAGCTCCCGGGCTCGTCTGAGAAGTTTTTCAAATTTGATGAAACGATTGCAGTCGATACAGGGATTTGGAGTTCGTCCGTTTTCCCAGGACTCCGTAAAACGCTGAATGACCTCTTTGTTGAAGTCCTCCGAAAAATTGAAAACATAATGAGGAATTCCCATACGATAAGCCACAGCCCGGGCGTCGTCCGTGTCCTTCGCCGAACAGCAGGTGTCATCCCTTTCGAGCCCGACATCTTCGTTCGAAAACAGTTTCATGGTAACGCCCAGGCATTCAAACCCCTGATCTTTCATCAGGCTGGCGGCGACAGAGCTGTCCACTCCCCCGCTCATGGCAATCATGGCTTTTTTATTGATACCTGATGTCCGTATTTTCGATTCGTCCCTTCCGGCCGCGTCCAAGGCGACCGGATACAGTATAACGTTTTTTTACGACAAGCCAAGGCCACCCCAAAAAGAGTTTGGCTACCCCGCAAACATGGGTGTGGAAAGATAACGCTCCCCCGTATCCGGCAGCAGCGCCACGATCAGTTTTCCCGCAAATTCGGGACGTTTCGCGATCTGGACGGCAGCCCACACCGCCGCTCCCGAGGAAATCCCCACCAGAAGCCCTTCCGTCCTGGCGATCAGCCGCCCCGTTTCGAAGGCCTTTTCGTCCTCCACGGGGATGATTTCGTCGTAAACAGCCGTATCCAGCACCTCAGGGACGAACCCCGCTCCGATGCCCTGAATCTTGTGAGTCCCGGGAGTCCCTTTGGACAGCACGGGAGACCCCGCGGGCTCCACGGCCACAACGTGAACGGAGGGCTTTTTCGACTTCAGAAACTGCCCCGCGCCCGTAATCGTTCCGCCTGTGCCGATGCCGGAGATGAACACGTCCACCTTTCCATCCGTGTCCTGCCAGATCTCCGGCCCCGTCGTCTCTCTGTGAATTTTGGGGTTGGCCAGGTTCGTAAACTGACTGGGGATAAAGCTGTGGGGCGTAGATCGGGCCAGTTCTTCGGCCTTCGCGATGGCGCCCTTCATTCCCTTCGCGCCCTCGGTGAGCACCAGCTCCGCGCCGTAGGCCTTCAAAAGGTTGCGGCGCTCGACGCTCATGGTCTCCGGCATGGTCAGGATGATCCGATAGCCCCGGGCCGCGGCGACGGCGGCAAGCCCGATGCCGGTGTTCCCGCTGGTGGGCTCGATGATGACCGAATCCGGTTTCAGGATCCCCTTTACCTCCGCCTCGTCCACCATCGCTTTGGCGATGCGGTCCTTGACGCTTCCCGCCGGGTTGAAATATTCCAGCTTTCCCACAATTTTCACGGGCAGTCCCTGCTTCTCGCTGTAGCGTCCAAGTTCCAGGAGGGGCGTCTTTCCTATTAAATCCGTAATTTTCGAATAGATGGGCATTCAGAACGATCTCCTTTTTGTGTTCTCAAAATTTTTGTACGACGTACCTGGCGTCCCGAATCGGCACAAACAAAACACGACTCTTGCCGCAACAGCAGTTCCGTCCAGTGCAAATTTCAGAAAACAGGAGTTTTCGCATAAAAACGAGCACCTTCTTCCCTCCCCTCGTCTCCCCTGGAGAGCAACCCCGTCAGGCTCAATCCTATAAATCTTATGTTTTTAGTTGGTTATAATATAAAAGCAGAAGCGTGCGCTGTCAAGAGCATACTCAAAATTGCGCGTTTCAAAATATGCCCGAGCCCGCAGCGCTCACTTTATATGCAATACTGATCGGCAACGTCGAGGTTGTGATGTTTGTCCAGAATACTCTGGAGGGTGATCCCGTTCAAATAATCTTCTATGACTTTCCCCAACTCTCGCCAGATACCGACGGTCATACAGAAGGAACTGCGCTCGCATTCATTGACATCGTCCACCAGACAGGCTACAGGGGCGAGGTTTCCCTCCGTGATGCGAAGGATTTCCCCCACCGTGTACTGCGAAGGGGGCTTCGCCAGTTTGTACCCGCCCTGAGAACCGCGGGTGGTCCGCAGCATATCGGTATTTTTCAGCAGGGTGATGATCTGCTCCAGATAGTTTTTTGAAATGTTCTGTCTTTCGGCCACGTCCTTCAGTGAAATATATCCCTCATCCTGATGTTCCGCCAGATCCAGCAACATTCGCAGAGCGTATCTCCCTTTCGTCGATATTTTCATAGCTTTTCCTCCCTCACGCGGCAAATATTTTTCTTCTTTATCTTTCTTCTCCATCTGTTATCTAATTATCCCACTATTCATATATGGATTCTACCAAAAACAACCCGAACGGCAAGACGAAATTTTCTCGCACTCTTCTTCTCACACTCTCCTTCTCGCACTTTCCTTCTTGCACTCTCAATGACATAAGTTCGATAACCCGACTGTGGTAGAATGATTCCAGTGTTCATTTTAGTGTTCATTATTTTAAATAATTTTATAGAGACGGCCCGGCGCGTTCCTGATGGCATTGACCGGATGGCATTGAATTAAAAGGGGGCTTTCTTTTGTCTGAAGACGTTTACGCGAAGCTTGGCGTCAGAAAAGTCATCAACGCGGCGGGAACCTACACGATGGCCGGAGGAAGCCGCATGAGCGAAAAAACCATCGCAGCCATGGCGGAAGCGGCCCGAAGTCACGTGATTATCCGGGAACTTCAGGCGAAGGTTCACGAGCGCCTCGCCGCTCTGACCCATAACGAAGCGGCCTTCGTGACGAACGGAGCCGCATGTTCTCTCCACATCACGGGAGCCGCCGCCATCGCCAGATATTTCGGACGCCCTCACGCCTCCCTGTCCAAAGAGCAGATCGCCAATTGCGAAATCGTCATCCACAGAGCCCACCGCAACCCCTACGACTGGGCGGTGCAGCTGCTGAGAACAAAGCTGGTGGAACCCGGTTTTCCCAATCTCATTCTGCCCACATCGGAATCCGATCTGGAGCTCTCTCTTACGGAAAATACCGTGGCCATCTACTATTTTTTCATGCCTCCCGGCGGATGGATCGCCCCGGGGGCGCTGTCGCTGGAGGCAACTCTGGCCATCGCGCAAAAGCACGACATTCCCGTCATTGTGGACGCGGCGGCACAGGTCCCGCCGGTGGAAAACCTCTGGAAAATCACGGAAAAAGGGGCTTCGGCCTGCATTTTCAGCGGAGGCAAGGACCTGAAGGGCCCTCAGGCCAGCGGCCTTGTGGTGGGAAAGCGGGAATTCATGAACTGGGTCGCGAAAACGGCCTTCCCGACCTACGGCGTGGGACGGATGTTCAAGGTGGGCCGGGAGGAGATCGTCGGGCTCTGGTCGGCTGTGGAGGAGTACGTGGCGGACAATCATCAGGAAAGAGACGCCTGGGCCGAAGGACGAATCGCGGCGCTCAAAAAACGCTTCGAAAACAGCCGGGTCACCTCCGTGGAAAGAGTGTTCCCCAATGAAGCCGGGCAGCCAATGGCCCAGGCCGTCGTCCGTTTCAGACCGCCGAAGCCTCTTTCCGAATCGATTTCCTCCTGGGTTCTGAAGCGCCTGACGGATGGGAACCCCTCGATTTTCACCGTCGCCGCCGACGAGGACGGCATATTTGTCAATCCCATGACCCTGCGGGACGGGGAATTTGACCTCATCGCCTCGCGTCTCGAAGCCATCGAAAAAGAAATGGCGGGGTAAACGGGAAGATTTCAGGAAGCGCTGATACCAATTTGAAGTAAACTGATTCAACCGGAAGGAGACTGTACTGTTCATGTATGACGTGGTCTTTCGCAACGCGCGGGTGATCGACGGCAGCGGCGCCAGGGGGTACGAAGCGGACGTCGCCCTTTCCGGAGACAGGATTGCCCGCATTGGAAACTATCTTCCCGAACCCGCGACAATCGAAATCGACGCCGGGGGAAAAATCCTTTGCCCTGGCTTTGTGGACGCCCACTCTCACGCGGACAGAGCGGCGCTGTTCGTGGCGAATCCGGACGCTAAGGTTCTGCAGGGCGTGACGACGGAGGTCGCTGGAAACTGCGGACAAAGCCCTGCCCCCATCAGCAAAGCCCACTACGACGATCTCCTGCCCTACCTGGCGGCATCGATTCCCTCCAGCATTCCGATGGAGCCCTCCTGGCAGACCGTGGGAGAGATGCTGGACCTGCTGGACCGGCGCGGTCACATCACGGACCTGGTTCAGCTGGTGGGGCACGGAACGCTGCGGGTGGCCGCCATGGGCACTGACGACCGGGCGCCCACGGCATCGGAGATGGTCCTTATGAAGGATTACGTGGAAGAAGCCATGACCAGCGGAGCCGCAGGGCTCTCCACGGGGCTCATCTTTCCACCGGGCTGTTACGCCTCTACCGATGAAATCACGGAACTGTGCCGCGTCGTCGCAAAATACGACGGAATCTACACCAGCCACATCCGCGGGGAGGCGGGGTCCCTGCTGGACGCCGTAAGGGAGGCCATCGAAATCGCGCGAAAGAGCGGCTGTCGGCTGCACATCTCGCATCACAAAGTCATGCGTCGTTACAGGGGCTGGTCCGAGAAAACCCTGAAGATGATGGAAGACGCCATCAAAGAGGGCATCGACGTGACCTGCGACGTTTACCCCTATGCGGCGGGCTCCAACGCCATCACCTCTCTTCTGCCGCCCTGGGCAAACGCCGGAGGCGTCCCCAAAGTTCTGGAACGGCTTTCCGACGCCTCCGAGCGCAAACGCATTCTGGAGGATTTCAAACGGGACCTTCCCGGATGGGACAACCACGCGAAAGACACCGGATGGGACAGAATTCTGATCGGATCCTGCCGCAGCGACAAATCCATTGTGGGGCTCAGTCTGCAGGAAATAGCGGACTCCCGCGGAGTCGCTCCGGAGATCGGATATCTCGACCTGGTGGCCTCCGAAAAGGCTCAGGCGACGATCGTCATTCTCTCCCACTCGGAGGAGGACATGGAGCGCATCATGAAGCACCATCTGTCGATGATCGGCTCCGACGCTCTGCCCTCCTCGCTGACCGGACCGCTTGCCAGCGGAAATCCCCATCCGAGGTCTTTCGGGACCTATCCGAGGGTTCTTGGCCGGTACGTCCGGGAAAAGGGTTTCTTCACCTGGGAGGAGGCCATCCGAAAAATGACGGGATACCCGGCGATCCGCTTCCGGCTGAAGGACAGGGGCCGGATTGAAGAGGGGCTGCTTGCGGACCTGGTGCTTTTCGATCCCAATACCGTCATTGATCGCGCCGAATACAGAAATTCCCGCGTCCCCTCGGAGGGCGTGGAACGCGTCGTGAAAAACGGACAGTTCGTCGTCGTGGATGGAAAAACGACCGGCAAAATTCTCGGGAGGAGCATCCGGATTCACCCGGCGTAAACAACGGGAACCCCTTTTCGGAATTTGCATTCCGAATTGGACATACAAAAAGAGAGGGTGTTGCAAAATGAGGAAACAAAGGTGGATATTGGCCCTGACGCTGGTGTTCGCTCTCGCCGCGGCTGCCTGCGCGGCTCCGGTGAAAGGCGGCCTGCTGCGTTTCGCCATGATCGACGAACCGCCGTCGCTGGATCAGCAGCTGGTCACCTCCGACCTGGGAACGATGATTGCGCAGCATATTTTCGAAGGTCTGTATTGCTTCAACGCCAAATATGAGCCCGTACCGCTTCTCGTCAAAACCGAAGACATTCAGGACGGCGGAAAAACCGTGGTGCTTACGCTGCGGGAAGGGGTGAAATTCCACAACGGGAAAATCCTGGACGCGGGAGACGTCATCGCCTCTCTGACCCGCTGGAGCAAATTCGGCACCAGGGGTCCGGTGCTCTTTTCCAACATCGACAAGATGGAACAGATCGGTCAGGACCAGATTAAATTAACGTTCAAACAGCCCTTCGCCCCCTGGAAGAACCTTTTGGCCTTCACCAACGGCGGCCCTGTGGTTTATCCCAAAGCGGTGGCGGAAAAAGCCGACAAGGGTTTCATCCCGCCGGAGGAGTACATCGGGACTGGCCCCTATAAGTTCGCCGAGCACAACCCCGGGCGATACATCAGCCTGAAACGCTTCGACGAGTACGTCTTCCGCACCGAGCCTGAGGACGGTTACGCGGGAAAACGCGAGGCGCTCTTCGACGAGCTGCGCTTCATTCCGGTTCCCGACCCGGGCACCCGGGTCAACGGGGTGAAGGCCGGAGACTATGATTTCGCGGAACAGCTTCCGGGAGACCTGTACGAATCTCTGAAGGCGGATTCTTCCGTCAGAACGACCCTCAGCCAGGGCGCGACCCAGGTGTTCCTCTTCGCAAACAGCTCCGCCGGAGTTTTGAAGGACAACTACAAACTGCGTCAGGCCCTTCTCGCCGCTCTCAACATCGAAGCCGGTCAGGCCGCGGCGTTTGGGCCGAGGGGCCTGTGGATTCTGTCCGGATCCCTTATGCCCGACACAACGCCCTGGTACTCCGAGGCGGGGATCAAAAATTACAACGTCCACGACGTCGCGCTGGCCAAAAAACTGGCTCAGGAAGCCGGTTACAAGGGAGAAAAAATCCGGTACATGACCACGACTTCCTATCAGTACAACTACGACTACAGCACCGTCATGGCCCAGAACCTTCGGGACGCGGGATTCAATATCGACCTTCAGGTCTACGACTGGGCCACTCTGGTTTCGAAACGGGCCGACCCGGAACAGTGGGACCTCTTCCTCACCGCCCACGGGTTCATTCCGGAACCGGCGCTCTTTACGTTCATCAGCGAGGCTTATCCCGGCTGGTGGAAGACAGAGCAAAAACGTTCTCTCACCAAAGAATTTTCCGAAACTATAGACCCGGTGAAGCGCAAGGAAATTTGGGAAAAGATTCAGACTCTGGTCTACGAGGAAATCCCCGTCATGAAATCGGGCTTCCATTACGTGTATTATCTCTACTCGCCCAAAATCGAGGGAGTCGGGGACAGCGCTCTGATCTGGCCGAAGTTCTGGGGTATCGGATTCGGCAAATAACGGTCTGAAAGGCGGCAAACAGGGAGGGCATGTCTGCGGATGTGCCCCCCTGAACGCTTCCGAACGCCGGAGGGGCGTATATTCTGACGAAGGGAGGACTCCAAAGTGCTGGCATACATCGCGAAAAGGACAATCAGCATGATCCCTTCGCTCATTTTGACGTCCCTGCTCGTTTTTTCCTTTATACACATGATCCCGGGAGATCCGGCGGCGGTCATGCTGGGAGACAACTCCACTCCGGAGCAGGTGGAAGCCCTCAGGGAGACGCTTGGGCTGAACCGGCCGCTTTACGTGCAGTACGGCATCTGGGTCAGAGGGCTCTTCAGGGGCGACATGGGGCAGTCCATCTTTTTTCACCAGCCGGTTCTGAAGGTGATCGGAGATCGAGCCGAGACCAGCGTATTCATCGCCCTCATTTCCATCGTCATGATCATCCTGGTGGGCGTGCCCATAGGGATTGTCTCCGCGGCGCGCTGCAACACGGGCATGGATCAGTTTCTGTCCGGAGCGTCGATGTTTTTCGCCTCGGTTCCAACGTTCTGGCTGGGGCTGAATCTGATGTACCTCTTCGCGGTTCACCTGAAATGGCTTCCCACCTCCGGATTTCCCTCCATACTGGAATCGGGGGACTGGAGCAATCTGCGCTACCTGGTCCTGCCCTGCCTCACTCTGGTCGCCCCCAACTCGGCGCTCATCGTGAGAATGACGCGTTCCAGCATGTTGGACGTGGCTCGCGCCGATTACGTTAAAACAGCTTACGCAAAAGGGTTATGTGAATCCGCGGTCACGCTGAAGCATATTTTCAGAAATTCTCTGATCAGTGTGGTCTCCGTACTGGGATTCACGTTTGTAGGGCTCATGGCCTCCACGGCGGTGACCGAGACCGTTTTCTCCCTGCCGGGAGTCGGACGCCTGATCGTCGAATCCGTGCTCAGGCGGGATTACCCCATTATTCAGGGGATTATTCTGATTGTGGCCCTGATGTATATGATCGTCAATCTCGTGGTAGACCTGATTTTCGCGTTTCTCGATCCCAGAATCCGCATTTAGAGACGCGGATTCCGCCAAAGGAGCAGCATTATGTCGTTTTGGTCCGTACTGGTGAGGCGCAGGGTAGCATTGGCGGGTTTTATCGTCATTTCGATCATTCTGATTTTCGCGATTTTCGCTCCGCTTCTGGCTCCCGACAGCCCCACGCACCTCGACCCCGCCCAGCGGCTGAAGCGACCGAACCTCACCCATTTTTTCGGGACAGATAACTTTGGGAGGGACATTTTCAGCCGGATCGTTTACGGCGCGAGGACAAGCCTTCTGGGGTCCGCCGGGGTGGTGGCCGTGGCCATCGCGGGAGGCATCGCCTTCGGAATGTCCGCCGGGTACTTCCGCCGTATCGAACCTTTCGTCATGCGGCTGATCGACGTTCTTATGGCGTTCCCGTCCCTGCTGACGGCGCTGGTTCTGGTGTCCATCCTCGGGCGGGGCATGTTCAACGTCGTTCTGGCCGTGGGAATCACGTACATGACGCGCACCACGCGCATCGTTTACGCCCTGACGCTGAGGGTGAAGGAAGAACCCTACGTGGAGGCCGCCTGTTCCCTGGGAGCCAGGGAGGCCCGCATCGTTCTGCGGCATCTCCTGCCCAACATGACCTCCCCCATTATTGTGCAGGCCACGTTCACTTTCGCGTTTTCACTTCTGGACATGGCGGCCCTCGACTTTCTGGGGCTGGGCATTCCACCTGAAATCCCCAGCTGGGGCAACATGCTGAGCGAAGGACGGACGTATCTGACCATGGCGCCCTGGCTTTTGTTTTTCCCCGGGTCCTTTATCGTGCTGTCGGTGCTGTCGTTCAACATGCTCGGAGACGTTCTTCGAGACAGACTGGATCCTCATTTTCGCAAAAGTGTGGAAGGAATTTGAGACCATGCCGAACAATCTGGTGGACATTCAGGGCCTGACCCTCGCCTTTCCCTCCCCCGGCGGGCCGGTGCGGGTTTTGAGGGGCGTTGATCTGCATATCGAAAAAGGGGAAATTCTCGGCCTCGTGGGTGAATCCGGCAGCGGCAAGTCACTGACTTCCCTGGCGGTAATGGGGCTTGTTCCGCGGCCTCACAGCGGATTGGAAGGACATATTTTCTACCGGGGGCGGGATATTTTAAACGTGCCTGAAAAAGAGATACGCACCCTGCGAGGAAAGAATATTTCGATGATTTTTCAGGAACCGATGACCTCCCTGAATCCGGTTTATACCGTCGGCGACCAGATCGCAGAGGCCATCCGCACCCATGAGAGACTGTCCCGTCCGGAGGCCCTCGAACGGGCGGTGGACCTTCTGCGCAAGGTCGGGGTTCCCGCGCCGGAAAAAAGAATCAAAAGTTATCCGCATCAGCTTTCCGGCGGGATGAGACAGCGAGTGATGATCGCCATGGCCCTTTCCTGCTCACCGGACCTGCTGATTGCCGATGAGCCGACAACGGCTTTGGACGTGACGATACAGGCCCAGATTCTGGATCTGATTCTGCATTTGCAAAAAGCGACGGGCATGGCGGTGCTGCTGATCACCCACGCGCTGGGAGTGGTGGCCGAAACCGCGGACAGAGTGGCGGTCATGTACGCGGGCAATATCGTGGAAAGCGCCTCCACCAAAGCTCTGTTTTCCTCCCCCGGACACCCTTACACTCTGGGGCTGCTGCAGTCCATTCCCCGCATTGACCGGCAGGTGGAGTCTCTCTGCGCGATTCCGGGAATGGTCCCCTCGCCCAAAGACCTGGGAGAAGGCTGTAAATTCGCCAGCCGCTGCGCTTTCGCGGCCGATTTTTGTTTCGAGGAGGAACCGGCTCTGACGGAGATCGCGCCGAAACATTTCTCCCGCTGCTGGAAACCGGATTTCGTCAAAACCGAATCACGAGAAGAGGTGTGAATTTGTCTGACCCCCTGCTGGATGTGAAAAATCTGAAAAAATATTTCCCCCTGCGCAGCTCTTTCCTGCGCCGCGTAACGGGTCAGATTCAGGCCGTGGATGGAATCAGTTTCTCTCTCAGGCGAGGGGAAACCCTGGGGCTGGTGGGAGAATCCGGCTGCGGCAAGTCCACCGCGGGCAGAACGGTGCTGAGGCTGATTCCTCCCACCGGAGGAACCGTCTTTTTCAGAGGTCAGGATCTTCTGGCGCTGAAGGGAGACGCGCTGCGGAGCGCCCGGAAATCCTTCCAGATGATTTTTCAGGACCCCTATGCCTCGCTGAACCCCAGAATGACCGTGGGACAAATTATCTCGGAACCCTCCATTATCCACGGTTCAATCCGGGGCCGGGCGCTGGAGGAAAAAACCGCGGCGCTTCTGGAGGACGTGGGACTCCAGGCGGACGCGGCAAAAAAATATCCCTTCGAGTTTTCCGGAGGACAGCGGCAGCGCGTGAGCATCGCAAGGGCCCTTGCGCTCTCGCCGGAACTGATCGTGGCCGACGAACCCGTGTCCGCCCTCGACGTATCCGTGCAGGCGCAGGTCCTGAACCTGATGAAAGAGCTGCGCTTCCGCCATAATCTGACCTATCTCTTCATATCTCACGACCTGAGCGTCGTCCACCACATCAGTGACCGGGTCGCCGTCATGTACCTGGGGCGAATTGTAGAGCTCGCGGAAAAGCAGGATCTTTTCAGCCGGCCCCTGCACCCCTACACGGAGGCCCTTCTCTCTGCGGCCCCCATCCCGGACGTTGGAAAAAGAGGCAGGCGTATTCTCCTTTCAGGGGACGTGCCCAGTCCGCTGGACCCCCCGTCGGGGTGTTCATTCCACCCGCGCTGCCCGAAGGTCATGAACATCTGTCCGAAGCAGGTCCCGGAACTGAGCGACACCGGCAACGGTCACATGGCGGCCTGCCATCTGTGCTGAAATTAAAACAGAAGATAATATTTATGCTAAAATATATAATACAATGACAGAAGAAAATGTATTTTCTCTTTATTTTATTTGTTAAACGAAAAATGAATTTATTACAGAGGACAGGTCATTTCTTTGTGAAATGAGTTTGTTGTGTTGTGATTTTTTGGTAAAGAATTTTCCTTACGTATACCTCAGGCCAATCTGAAACTTTTACGATAAAAGGAGAATCATCGTGGACTCGTTTTTGTGGACTTTTCTGCAGTCCGTAGTGAATGGTATCGCCATAGGGGGGATATACTGCCTCGTATCAGTGGGGCTTACGATGATTGTCGGAATTATGAAAGTGGTCAATTTCGCCCAGGGAGACTGTCTTACCGTAGGCATGTACCTGACCTTTCTCCTTCAGGTACTGACAGGCTGGGATCCTCTTCTGCTCCTGCTGCCGGTGTCCATTTTTATGTTTGCCTTCGGTCTTGTTTTATTCGAAATCGTGATTCGCCCCATCGCCAACAGAGAAAATACCGTTTTCACCGTCGTCACGATGGGACTCGCTTATGTGATCAGTACAGGATTACTTTTAATTTTCGGAGGAATGCCCCGATCAGTCTCTTCAGTCATAAGCGCAAGTACGCTTACGATTGGAACTTTTTCCATAGCAATGCCCAGAGTTGTGGCTTTTCTCGTGATGCTCATCTGTATTGTCCTGCTGCATTTCTTCTTAAAAAAGACGGATATGGGGCGCGCCATGCGCGCTACAGCCGAAAACAGGGAAATCGCTGAAATATTGGGGATCAATACGGCCGTGATCATGCGTTTGTCATTTGCGCTGGGAATCATGTTTGCCGGGGTTGCGGGTCTTCTGTTGACACCGACTTACTACCTCTATCCCTCGACGGGCGGGACTTTCATGATTGTAACGATGGTCTGCGTAGTGATCGGTGGATTGGGCAACATTGCCGGCGCGGTGCTGGGCGGTATTTTAATAGGTATTATGGAATCCTTTATCGCCACATTTATTTCTGTCGATCTGTCCCAGGGAGGCGCTTTCATCCTGTTGCTTCTGGTGCTGATTTTCATGCCCAACGGATTGTTCGGAAAGGGGGAAAGAATCGCATGAAGAAGTTATCTGTTTCCCCCAAATTACTGACCATTTTTTTGTTGGGGCTGTTTTTTGCGATAATCCCTTTCGTCACGCAATCCCGATATATCGTGGCTGTGTGTATCAATATCTGTGTTTTCGCCGCATTCGCCACGGCATGGAACATTATCGGCGGTTATGCGGGACAGCTTGGCCTTGCCCACGCCGCTTTTTTTGCCATTGGGGCCTATTCGGGTTATCTTCTCTACCTGAACTTCAAAATCAGTCCATGGATTGGCATGGCGGTGGGCCTTGCCATTTCTCTTACCGCTTCACTGATCATTGGCCTGGTAACGTTCAGGTTTAAAGGACCTTATTTCATGTTGTCCACCATCGCGTTCGGTAAACTCGTCGAAGTGCTTCTGCGGTACAAAAAAGACATCACGAGTGGGGCGAACGGTTTGATCATACCGGTTAAAGGAAATAATTTTTCCACGTTAATTTTCAAAAACATAATTTATTACCACTACATCCTTTTGTGTCTTTTAATGATTTCTCTTCTTATTGCCTGGCTTGTGGAACGTTCCAAAATAGGATATTACCTGCGTGTCATCAAAATCGATCAGGATGCCGCCGAATCTCTGGGTATCGAGATCAAAAATTACAAACTCGTCGCTTTTTTGATCAGCGCAGGAGTCGTCACTGTTATTGGCACCGTCTACGCTTTCTATTTGGGATACATTGACCCCTCCGCCGTTGGAGGTTTGGACATCTCCACAAAAATTCTCAGTATTGCCGTGATTGGAGGATTGGGGCATCTGTTTGGACCGATGGTGGGGGCCATGATTCTCATTCCACTTATAGAGCTGGCCAACGCACAGATCAAGGGCGGAGTGGGGATGCTGGTTTATGGTCTCGCTCTCATTTTGATCATGATCTTCAGACCTAAAGGAATAATCAGTTATTTACTGGATTCGGATGGGAAACTGAAAATATGGAGTTTTTTTAAACAAAAAGCCTGACAATATTATTTTACTTAATAAAAATGAAGGTAAGTGATCTCAAAAATGACAACACTGCTCGAGGTCATAAAATTACATAAAAGTTTTGGTGGTGTTCACGCCGTCAACGACGTCAGTTTTACAATTGAACAGGGGGAAATCCTCGGTCTCATCGGTCCCAACGGGTCCGGAAAATCCACCATAGTCAATCTTATTGCCGGAACTTACACCCCGGAGTCAGGCAATATTCTTTTCGAAGGGTCTTCAATCCGGCCATTGAGTATCGCCAGACGCGCAAAACTCGGAATTGGACGTACCTTTCAAACACCAAAGACCTTTGTGGGGCTTACAGTATTTCAAAGCGTCAACACCATCGCGTTGCAAAAACATTCTTTTGAAAACGCCGCGAAACGAGCCGATGAAATATTGGATTTAACCGGGCTTTTGAGCCTGCGTAATCTGTCCAGCGAAAAATTGCCCATAGAAAAACGCAAATGGCTCGACCTGGCTCGTATTTTGGCCATCGACCCCAAAATTATTATGATGGATGAAGTCATGGCGGGCCTGAATCCTGCTGAAATGACCGAGAGCATGGAACTTGTAAAGCGTATAAACAGAGGAGGAATCTCTATTCTATTTATCGAACATGTGATGAAGGCCGTTGTTGGACTATGCCACAGGGTCATCGTACTCAACGAGGGAAAACTGCTTTGTGAAGGAATCCCAAAGGACGTGATGGATAATGGGGATGTGATCAAAGCTTACCTGGGAAAGGGCTATCGTCGTGCTAAAGATTGATCACCTTTGCGTATCGTATGGCGATTTACAGGTCCTGTTCGATGTTTCTCTTTGCGTACAGGAAAAAGAATGCGTTGCGCTGGCGGGTTCCAATGGATCGGGAAAAACAACGCTGCTGAGGGTTTTATCCGGCCTGATACCGATTAAATCCGGCGAAATCACCTGGTATGGAGAAAATTTATCCGAAATTTCTCCTTATAAACGGGCTTCTCTGGGTATTGCTCATATCCCCCAGGGACGTGGAATACTTAGAAGTTTGAATGTCCTGGATAATTTACTTTTGGGAGGATATGACAAAAGAGTAAAAAAACACCGTGAAGAAAACATTGAACGCGTGTTCGAACTGTTTCCCAAACTCAAAGAGCGCCAAAAGCAGATAGCAGGATCCCTGTCGGGAGGAGAACAGCAGATGCTGGCCATCGCTCGCGCCCTGGTCATGGAACCCCGTCTCCTGATGCTGGACGAGCCTTCTCTGGGCCTGGCGCCAATTATTGTGGATGAGGTGTTCGAAACCATTTCTCAGGTATGCAAAAGTGGAATGTCCATTTTGATTATCGAACAAAATTTGGTCGCGGCAATGAATATCGCCCATCGGGGTTATGTCCTCGAAACCGGACAGATCGTCATGGAAGGAACGGCAGAAGCATTGATGAATGACGACAGGGTGAAGGAAGTCTATTTGGGAATGTGATTTTACATTTTCACGATAAATAAAAAATATCCTTTGCAAACCAGGTTTTAAGCTAAGGGAAAAAGAGAAAAAACACGTTGGCGCTCACTCGAATGGAGTCTGCCCGCCAACGAATTTCACAGGGAGGCTTTATCATGTTCGAGAAAAAATGGGGAAAAATAGTGGCCGTTCTGGTACTCCTGTGCATATCACCGGGCCTTTTTGCGGGAACTGCTCAGGCAGCGGGTGAAGTTGATCATACCAAAGGAGAAAAACATTCTTTCACCGTGGCTACAGGTGTGGTGATGAACAATCCGATCCAGTTGGCCATCTCCGAAATGTGCCGGCGTATTCAGGAAATAACGGGGGGCAGAATCTCCTTTTCCGAGCACCACAACTCCGCTCTGGGAAGCGAGCGAGAGCTGCTCGAACAGGAAAGCACGGGAATGATCGACATGGTCGGAGGCGGAAGTCAGGTGGCCTACAATTTCGTCCAGACCTGCGGAGTGTTCGATCTGCCGTACCTGTTCATGAGTAACGAGCACGCCGAAGCCGTTCTGGGAAGTGAAATTGGCAAAAATATCCTGAAGCAGTTCGAGGGAACCGGTATAAAACCCCTGACGTGGATTGCCTGCGGCTGGCGCAGTCTCACGGCCAACGAACCGATACGAACTCCGAAAGAAATTGCAGGCAAAAAAATTCGCGCTATGGAAAATGCCGTTTACATCGATATGTACAACGCGGTTGGCGCAAATCCCACGCCCATGGCGTTCACGGAACTTTACACCGCGCTTCAGCAGGGGACCGTCGATGGCATGGACAACCCGCCCATCGTCATCAACAGCGGTTCTTTCGACGATGTTCAAAAATATTTGATGCTTACAGAACACACATTTGCGGCAGGCCTCATTTCCATGAGCCAGGAACTCTATGATTCTCTGTCTTCCGAAGACCAGGAACTCTTCCAGTCCGTGGCAGCCGACATGCTCGCTTTTTCTTTCAGAGCGAATGACCGGGTGGAAGGAGAATCCATCAAAGCCATTGAGGCACGCGGACATATGCAGGTCCTGAAGGTGGACAAAAAGATATGGGCCGATGCCATGCGTACCATTTACCCCAAATACGAGGCCATCTATGGACCTGACTTCGTCAGGAGCATTGTCGATTTCAAGTTCAGGTAAGAAAATTCAGGTGAAAATTCAGGTAAGAAGAGTTGTTTTATTCGTTTCCCCTCCGGCTCAATGAAGAAAAGAGATGAAGCATGTTTAGAATCTTTGACCGAACTATAAAATTCTTTATGTTTTTTATGGCGGCAGCGATGCTCGTCCTGGGATTTTTTCAAATTTTCTTTCGCTACATTCTGAGAATGCCGCTTTCATGGTCGGAGGAGTTAATCCGTTATTTGTTCGTGTGGAGTACCTTTTTGGGGATGCCGATAGGGTTCGACCGCGGAAGTCATGCCTCGTTCGACCTGTTCTCCAAACGCATTCCTTCCAGGTATATTCCTTATTATCAAACGTTCCTGCTTTTGCTCGCCCTGACGGTTTTCCTTTTTTTAATCGTTTATGGATTTCCGTTTATGGCGCGTAATTTCAGGCAATACACTCCGGCTTTGCGCCTTCCTTACGCCGTTGTCATCGCGGCCGTACCGGTGGGCAGCCTGGTCGGTGTCGTATACGTGCTTCACGCCATTTTCAGACTGTATGGAAAGGAGGCGAACTGAGTGATAGGAACCGGAGCGATTTTACTGATCGTGGCGCTCATTGTTTTCATGGCTATTGGCGCGCCCGTTTACCTGTCTATTCTTTTAGCCTCCTTTGCAACGATTTTGAACACTGGCGGAAAGATGCACACGGTCGTACAAAGACTCTATACCGCAAACGACAATTTTCCCCTGTTGGCCATTCCTTTTTTCTTTATGGCCGGTGAATTGATGCTGCAGGGAGGCATTTCCAGGAGAATTGTCAATTTTGCCAGAAGTCTCCTGAGTTGGGTAAGAGGCAGTATGGCCGTCATCACAATGGTTTCCTGTGCCTTTTTCGGCGCGATTTCCGGTTCTTCCTACGCAACAACGGTGGCGATAGGCAAAATCATGTATCCTGAAATGCTGCAGGAAGGATATGAAGCAGGCTACGCAGCGGTTTTACAGGCAGTGGGAGGAACGCTGGGCGTTTTAATTCCACCCAGTATTCTCTGCGTCCTGTACGGCGTCGCCACCGGTTCCTCAGTGGGCGATATGCTTCTGTACATCGCTCCGGCAGGAATATTGACCATGCTCGCTTATATCGGTATGGCGCTCTGGCTCATTCGAAAGAAGAGCGTGCAGAATTTTTATGTCCCCGTCGTTTTAAAGCCGGATTCGACTTCTCAAAAGGTCGCTCTGAAAAAACTGGGAGCAGACTGTCTGGAGGCATTCTGGGCACTGTTGTCTCCTGTCATTATCCTGGGCGGCATCTACATGGGAATATTCACACCGACCGAGTGCGCCATTGTAGCGACGATTTACTCCTGGCTCGTGGGAACGTTCGTGTACAGAGAGCTGAATCCCAAAACCACCTGTCGGGCTCTGACTGATTCCGTCGTCGGCAGTGCCTGCGTCATCATCATCGTGGACGCGGCGAACGTGTTCAGCTGGCTTTTAACCGTCAACAACGTAGCCAGAGCAGTAGCTGCAGGCGTAAGCAATACGGTTTCCACACCCGTTTCCTTCCTTTTGCTCATCAATATCGTTTACTTTATCGCCGGCATGTTTGTGGAAGGCAGCGTTACCATTACCATCATTACACCGCTCCTTTTCCCCGTTGCCAAATCCTTTGGCATCAACCCCATCCATTTCGGGGTAGTCACGATTCTCAACTGCATCATCGGCACTCTTACACCGCCTTTTGGAGGAGCGTTATTTGTCACCACCGGATTCACGAAAGTGCCTGTGATTACGCTGGTAAAACGGGTTTGGCCGTTTGTAATGATTGGAATGGCAACCTGCCTCATGGTAACTTATATTCCTCTTCTCTGGCTGTAAAAATAAGGAGCGTGTGAAATAATGAAGACGTACGAAATCATTCCTCTCAAAACAGGCGAACAGGAACCCCGGGATAAATCAGGCGCCACCTACCTTCAAAATATGGGAACCCTGAAAGTCAGTCCCATCATCGCGTTTCTGGTTGTGGGCAACGGGCGCACGATTTTAGTGGATACAGGCTGCGGCGGAGAGCAATGGAGCATCGAAAAACATCATTTCAAACTCCATCTCCCGCCGGAAATGGAAATTCTCAACACTATCCGGACTGCCGGTGTGGACCCACAGAAAATCGATTTTCTTATAAATACGCATTTGCACCACGACCATTGTTTCAACAATCGATTGTTTCCGGGAAAGAAAATTTACGTGCAAAAAGAAGAGATAGCCTACGCTATCAACCCTCATCCCTTTCAGTACTATTATTATGAGACCGCGCATGTGGGAATGACTCCGCCATGGATTGAGGTCATGGGACAGTTCGAGATCGTGGACGGAGACGTCGATTTGCTCGAAGGCATCCGGTTGATTAAATTCAAGGGCCATACGCCAGGCTCTCAGGGAGTTCTTGTTAATACGACAGAGGGTCCTTATCTGATCGCGGGGGATGTCATTTCCGACTTTGAAAACTGGGAAGGCAAAGGCGTGTGGAAGCACATCCCCGTCAGTATTCACGTCAATGTAGATGACTGCTACCGCGATTTCGAGATTATCGAAAAATTGAACTGCAAAATTTTACCTGGACACGATCAAAGAGTTTTCGAACATAAAGTTTATCCTCCCCAAAAAATACAGGCGTAAAAAGGAGCAGCGAAAGTTATTAAAACCAGGTCAGAAGTTCATAAAATAAAATTATCTATAGAGGAGGCTGCAAAAATGCGAAAAAGTACGCGTCTTTTAACAGTTATCGTGGTCATGGGAATTTTGTGTCTGATTGGAAATGGAATTTCACTCCGCCCGGGAGATGGCCTCGCATGGGCCGCTGAACCGGAACCTGTCAGGCTGGCTCTGATCACCTCCCTTTCCGGTGATTCCACAGAAAATGGGACACTGGAACGGGCGGGCATTGAACTGGCGGTCAAACGCATCAATGAAGCGGGCGGCATCAAGGCTCTGGGCGGAGCCAAAATCGAGCTGATTATCGAAGATTATACCAGCAATACAGAGAACACCAAAAGTGTTGTGGAGCGTGTCCTTTCCAGAGGCGACATTATCGCCGGCGTGGGCGGCGGCACCAGTGGACTGGTTCTTCCCACTCTGCCCGTATGGGAAAGTCATGAAGTTCCTCTGGTCACGCACAACAACGCAGATAATTTGAGCAGCCAGGGCTACGAGTACGTCTTTTCCATCCATTGCCGCGCATCCTCGGTTGGCCAGGTTTCGGTCGAATTTATCGACTGGCTGAAGAATAAAATCGGGATAAAGGTGAACAACGCCGCCCTGATTTTCGAAAACAGCGCCAAGGGGATGAACAGCGCAAACGGAGCTCGCGCCACGATTAAGCGCATGGGAATGAACCTCGTTTTCGATGACTCTCATCCCAATACGTTAACTGATGCCACGGCGCTGGTGACTTCCATCAAAGCCAGCGGAGCGGACGTTTGTTTTATTTACACCATTTACCAGGTATGCAAGCTTCTCTTTACCGCCATGCAAAATTTAAACTACAACCCGGTGACTATTACGGGCAATTCACTTCCTTCTTTCTACAGCGCATTGGGCGAAAGTATGAATGGAGTTCTCGTCAGCGCAAACTGGTTTGCCACCAACAAAAATCTTGTGGACAATCCAGCGAAAAAAGCTATAACCGATGAATTCGAGAAAACGTATGGATATTTTATGGAACAATGTGCCGGTGGCGCTTATTCGGCTGTCATGGTAATCGCCCAGGCATTGGAACAGACGGGTTCACGCGATAAAAAAGCTTTGCGCGACGCGATCGCCGCGGGAACTTTCGATACCCTCCTGGCGGGCGACAAAATAACGCTGAACGCGACGGGAGCAAACGACAGGTCAACGGCGGTGATCGGGCAGTGGCAGAACGGGAAATTGATCACAATTTATCCTGAATTTATGGCCAGCGGAGAATATATCGATCCCGCCGTCCTCAGGAAAACAAAATAGCGTTGAATTTCTAAAAAATACGTGATGTGTATCCCTGGTTCGTGTATATGGTGATTGATTGAAAATACCTGCGAGTCTCAGCTGAACGGCACAATTCCGAACCCTCGTGTCTTTGGCTGAGACCCGCCGCCAGATTTTGCAGAAAGGCAAAAGAAGGAGTTAAATGATGACAACGCTTTTTAAAGATCTTCTCAAAAAAAATGGACCTGTATTGGGTCTTTATCTGCAAAATGCCGACCCTTTTATTATCGAAGCGGCAAAAGCGGGAGGATTTGACTTTATTCGTATAGACAATGAGCACATCTTATATGATTACAGTCAAATCAAAGAACTGATTCGAGTGGCTGTTTTACTGGATATACCCTGCCAGGTGCGGGTCTCGGACCTGACCGACATTACAAAAATGCTCGATGCCGGAGCAACGGGGATCGTTGTCCCGGATGTCAATACCGTGGAACGCGCTCGAAATGCTGTAGAATTGACAAAATATTCCCCTGTGGGAGCGCGTGGAATGTATAATCTGCCCCTCCCCACGGGGCGCTTCCTGCGTGCCGCCGGAGTTGACAGTTTCGCGGAGTACGTGAAAGTGGCGAACGAAATTGTCACATTAACAGTTCAAATCGAGAGTATCGCAGCCACACCTTATCTCGACGAAATTATCTCCATGGAAGGGGTTGACATGATTTCTTCCGGCAAAGGCGATATATCCCAAAGCGTTGGAAAACCGGGCCAAACAGCATCTCCGGAAGTACTGGAGTTCGAAACGCTTTTGATCCGCAAAGCCCTGGAACACGGAAAAACTCCGGTTGTACTGGTGCCCGGCGTCGATGCGATCAAAGAAAGAATGAAACTGGGAGAAAAAGTTTTCACATGCGGTCCGGATGAGACCATTATCGCCAACGCTTTTAAAGCTTACGTCGACAATATAAAATCTCAGTAGAGGTTCTTTCCCATGAGTTATAGAATATTGCCCGTTTTTCTTGGCTCCTGTCTGGTTGACCTGTCTTCGAATATGTATTTATATCCTGAGGGCGTAAAGAATAAAATCTGTTACAGTTGTTTTGTTTTGCAAAATAACAGAGAAACGATTTTGGTCGACAGCGGTCTGCCCTCTCAGGATACGATTCTAAAAGACAAAAAGCCCTTCCGAATCATGGAGGATGCTCCTCCTCTGAAAGATGCTCTGGAAAAGCTGGGCATCGAACCTTCAGCGATAAAAAAAATCATTCTCACTCATTTACATTATGACCACTGTTGCAACCTGGATCTGTTTCCGGAAGCAGAAATTTATGTGCAGGAACGGGAGATTCGTCATGCCTTATGCCCTTTTCCACATGAATACAGATATTACTCCCTGTTAAAAGAAACCGGCCTCCCCGAGTGGATTCCTCACATACTGCGTTTCCATCGACTCGAAGGAGAACAGGAACTTTTCGAAGATGTGAGCGTCATTCTGACACCCGGACACAGCCCGGGCAGTCAAACGGTTCTGGCAGAAACGACAGAAGGCCGATACGCCCTGGTGGGAGATTTCGCCCCTCTTTATCAAAACTACGAACAGGCTGTCCCCAATACCATTCATACAGACCTGAACGACTGGTACGACAGTTACAAAAAACTGAGGGCTCAAAATGTAAAAATATTGCCAGGTCACGATATGCGTATCTTTGATCGCGCTATTTACGGAAAATAAATTATAAAGAAGAATACCTTTTCGATAACCTGATTCGTATTTTCGGACAGGTATTTTCATTATGAAAACAGGGAGGGGTAAGAATGCTTCAGATATCCGCGCGGGCTGACCGGGATTTGCACTGCAACATATTTCTCAAAGACGGAAATTTTGAATATAAGGTGGAACATGCATGGGCCCAGTGGCCTGCCGAGGTCAAGGGAAGCGACGTACCGGGAATCGCCTGCGACGAGGAGGACAATCTCTATGTGACAACTTCCCACAGAGATTATCCTATATGTATTTTCGCTCCGGATGGCAAATTTCTGCGCACGATCGGAAAAGGGCTTTTCGTCCGTCCCCACAGCGTTTTTGTAACATCCCGTAAAACCTTATTATGCGCCGATTCGAGCGCTGTACTGCACGCGGTACGTGAACTGGACATGGATGGAAATCTGGTCCGTAATTACGGGAACCCCTTTCATCCAAGCGATTCCGGTTACGATGTCGATGCCTTCTTCAACGCGAAAATAAAGGGAATAATCCCACCTGACACTCCTTACGACAATATGACCGAATTCTTTCTGCAAATGGATACTATCACACATATTGCACCGCCCTTCAACAGACCCTGTCACATGATCATAGCTCCCAACGGGGAGATGTTCGCGGCAGACGGTTACGGGAACGCCGCCGTTCACAAATTTACGCCGGATGGCACACTGGTGAAATCATGGGGAGGGCCAGGTACGGAAACAGGAAAATTTAGGCTGGTTCACTGGGTCTGGGCAGATAAATACAATCGCATCTGGGTCTGTGACCGTGAAAATTCCCGTGCTTATGCTTACAATACCGCAGGTGACATTATTTGTGTACTCCAGGGAGGTTTCAGGCGACTTGCATCCTGTTGGTCAGACGACAAAAACGTATACTTCGGCGGACTTGGCGGCGACCTTTCCATCATTGATATCGATTCGCTTGAGCTGGTTGGACAGTTCGGATTCCCGGGAACCATTATTTTACGGTGTCACGGCCTGTGCGGGGATTCTCACGGTAATCTGTACATCTCATCAATCAGCGGCAGTCGCCCCACGGGTAATTTATTCAAGTTTGTACGGCAGTAATACCAATTTGCTTTCAATCGAGTGTTAATGGAGAAGCTAATAATATCATCGCTTTTAGCTATTCTAACTTTATAAGCAGCGAACCGGTGAAGTATGAGCCGCGTGAGTCGCTTAGTTTCTTCATCAGGCCTTTTACTTCAAATTGATATAGCAGTGACAACCCGCAAAAAAGTTGAGCGTCAAAAGACAGAATCCTGACGCTCAACTTTTATTTATCAGCTCTTACAGCCACAGAGCGCCGTCTTCCGCTCCCTGAACCCCTTCCCGGTAGGTTTTCAAAATTCCGTTCACTTTGCGCTCCGGCGGAATGATTCCCGCTTTTCGGCGCTGTTCCAGCACCTCCTCCGGCGCCAGAAGCGACAGGGTGTTGCGATTCAGGTCGATTTCCACAATATCTCCGTCTTCCACAAGCGATATGGGGCCTCCCACCCAGGCTTCGGGACTCACGTGCCCGACGCAGGGACCTCTCGTAGCGCCCGAAAAACGTCCATCGGTGACCATCGCAACGGATGTATGCAGCCCCATCCCCACCAGCATGGCCGCGGGGATGGACAGTTCTCTCATTCCCGGACCGCCTTTCGGGCCCTCATATCGCACCACCAGCACAGAACCGGGTTCCACCTTCTTTTTTAATAAATGTTCACGCACTTCTTCCTCGGAGTTGAAAACCACCGCCGGCCCTTTGTGATACATCATCTGAGGCTCTACCCCGCTGCGTTTCACCACCGCGCCATTCGGGGCCAGATTGCCGTGCAGGATGGAAAAACAGCCCGATTCATGCAGAGGAGAATCGGCCTCATGAATCACGTTTCTGTCCGCTCCGATCGTCGCATTATTCAAAAATTCGCGCAGAGATCCACCCATTACAAGCTCCGTGTCGAGGCAGAAGTTGTTTTGAAGCGTGGAAAGAACGGCAGGAACCCCGCCCGCATTGTGGTAATCCGTGATGTTGAATTTCGAAGAGGGCTTGAATTTACAGATAACCGGAACCGACGCCTGAATTTCATCGAACCGCGCAAGCGTCATCGGAAGACCAAGCGCCCGGTACAGAGCCATGATGTGCAGCACCGCGTTCGTGGATCCTCCCGTCGCCGACACATATTTAATGCCGTTTTCCAGAGAACGTTCATTGAAATAATCACTGAACTTTTTTCCGGCATTGACCAGCGCAACAATCCGCTCACCCGCGTCCCGTGCCTGGCAGAACTTTCTGGCGTCATTGCAGAGCATCGTCGCCGAACCCCAGGGGGCGATTCCCGTCGCTTCCAAAAATGTTCCCATTGTATTGGCAGTTCCCATCATGGAACACGTGCCCTGAGAAAAGCAGATCGTCGTTTTCCTCTTCTGAAAGATTTCCTCCGTTATAATCCCTTTATTGCGCTGTCCGATGGATTCTTTCAGGTCAGGCGTCACATAAACGTTGCCGCCCTCTACATAAGGCGTCATCGCGCCGGCCGAGAGGAATATCACCGGCAGGTCAAGCCGGCAGGCGGCCAGCAGCATACCGGGGATAATTTTGTCACAGGAGGCGAGCATCACCATGCCGTCAAAACTGTGGGCTTTGACCATGCTCTCAACGGACCCGGCTATGAGATCTCTTTGAGGAAGGATGTAGTGCATACCCGTCCCCTGCGCCATTCCGTCACAGGGAGCCGGAACGTTGAACTCCGCGGGAGTTCCTCCGGCAGCCCATATCCCCTCCCGCACGGCTTTGGCCAGCTCCGCGAGAGGTTTATGCCCCGGATTCACGTCCGTCCAGGAATTCACGATCGCGATCTGCGGCTTGTTCAAATCCGACTGTCTGTACCCCGCTGAGTGCATGAGGCCGCAGAAATAAGCTTCTGTCATGTCCTCAGGATGTCTGTGTCTGTTGTCGTTCATTGTACTCTCTCCTTTGAGCGAAAGGCCACGCCGAACAATTCTTCGAAAACATGAATCATCGACCCCTTGTTCTGGCTTCCATATCCCTTCAGAAGCGCCATCTGGTACGTCATGGCCGCCGCGTTCAGCACCGGAAGCGGCAGCCCCAGAGAAGAAGAAATTTCACAGGCGCTGACCAGATCTTTATACGCGCTCTGCAGGGCATATCCCTCCGTGAAGTTGTCCTTTAAGATACCCGGGGCGAAAAATTCTGAAGCAAAGCTGCGGCCCGTTCCGGAATTGACGATACTGACCGTTTTTTCCGGATCGAGCCCAATTTTCACTGCCAGAGGGAATATTTCAGCGATGGCCGCCGCGTTGATGTCGAAAAGAAGCTGGTTGATGAGTTTTGCGGCCTGTCCGGAGCCGATTTGTCCCATGTATACGATGTTGGAGCCAATGCGGCGGAGATAAGGACATATTTTTTCAAAAATCGCCTCTTCTCCGCCGCACATGACAGCGAGAGTCCCGTCGATTGCCCGGGCGGCCATTCCCGAAACGGGGGCGTCCAGAAAATGCGCCTTCTTTTCCCTGATTTTTCTTTCAATTTCCAGAGTCACAGAGTATTTGACCGTGCTCAAATCGACAAAGATCTGACCTTCCCGCAGCGTCTCACAGAGCCCTCCCGACGCGAAAAAAACGCTCTCCAGAACTTCGCCGTCGGGCAAAGACGTAAAAATGACGTCTCCCCGACTGACATCCGCGTAAGACGCCGCAGGGGTCATTCCCTTTTCCGCGTATTCTCCGACCCGCTTCGGTGAAATATCGTAGACGATAACCTCCTCGGACCCTTTGGACGCCATGTTGGATGCCATCGCTCCCCCCATAACTCCAAGGCCGATAAAGCCTATTTTCGTGATGTCGCTCATGGTAAAACCTCCGACGATAGTATATTCTGCAGCTTTTCCGGTCCCGTCCCCCGTTATAAACGCAGGAAGCCTCCTCAGACTGTTCCGCCCGGGAAGGCTTCTCGCAAAATCACGACAACACCTGAAATTTAAATTAAAAAGTCTTCAGTACACAAATTCCTTCACGTTGTCGAGGGCGGTTCCCATGGAGCAGTCCACGCTGGGATCGCAGACGATATCGATGACGGCGGGTTTTCCGCTCTTTACCGCACGGTCCAGCGCGGCCGGAATGTCCGAGGCGCTGAACACGCGCTCGCCGTAACAGGCGAACCCCTCCGCGACCTTCACGTAGTCGATCAGGCCCTGGTTCTCCGGCATCGCCACGTCGCACTCGTACTGATACGCGTATTTCTGATTCTGACGAATGAGCCCCAGATAGGCGTTGTTGACGACGACCACGATCACGGGGACTTTATTCGCGGCGCAGACGGCCAGCTCCTGAACGTGGAAGGTGAACCCGAAGTCCCCCATAACCGCCACGCTGCGTTTCCCCGTGGCGACGGTGGCGCCGAAGGCCGCCGGAATGTCGTAGCCCAGACAGCCCGCTCCCCCGGAGGCCAGATACCGGCGCGGCTTGTCGATGTCCTGAAGCTGGCCGGACCAGATCTGCGTGATGCCGCAGCCCGTCGTAAAGAGCGTTTCGCTGTCGAAAAATTTGTTCAGTTCAGCAAAAACTCTGTGGGGATTGATGGGTTTCACGTCGTAGTCGACCTTTCGGGCAAGTTCCTTCCGCAGCGCCGGCAGTTTCGCGACGTCCACATGAGAGCTTTTCTTTCCGCTCTTTTTCGCCTCGGCCAACAGGGCGTCAATGGCTTTTTTGGCGTCCGCGACAATACCCAGGTCCGGCTGGAAAATCTTGCCGATTTCGGAGGGTTCGATGTTGACGTGGATGAACTTCCGATTGCCGCGGTAGACGCCGATCGCTCCGGTATGCCGGTCGGTGAAGCGACAGCCGATGCCCAGCACCAGGTCGGAATCCAGGAAAACTTTGTTGCCGATGGGCTGTCCCACCTGGATGCCGCAGTGTCCCGCGTTCAGGGGATGACTGACGGGGATGCCCCCCTTGGCCATATACGTGGTGATGACCGGAAGATTCAGGGTTTCAGCCAGCTCCACGCACTCCTTTTCCGCCCCGGCCAGCAGCACGCCGCCGCCCATGAGCAGAAGGGGATTTTTCGCCTCGTTGATCATGGCAATGGCTTTGACGATGTCCTCCGCTTTCGGCGCGGGAACGGTGAAACTCTGAGGAACGTAGCCGGAGGGGTCGAACTCGATGTCCGCGTTCTGAACGTCGAGAGGCAGGTCGATGACCACCGGCCCAGGCTTGCCCTCCCGGGCAACTCTGAAAGCCTCCGCAAAAGTCTCCACGACCTTTTTGGGATCGGTGATACACCAGGTTTTTTTGGCGATGGGCGCGCATATTTTGGCGATGTCCACACACTGAAAGGCGTCCTTGCCCAGCTGCGCCGTCACGGCCTGACCCGTCACGGCAATGACCGGAATGCTGTCAATATTGCAACTGTAAAGCCCCGTGACGAAATTCGTCGCTCCGGGCCCCGAGGTACACATGGCGACGGCCAGTCTTCCGCTGGCCCGATAGTGGCCGCCCGCGGCGTGGACGCAGGCCTCTTCGTGACGATGGCAGAAATGTTTCAGAGCCGAGGACTGAGCCAGATACTTATAGACTCCGTTAATTCCCGCTCCCGGAATGCCGTAGACCGTATCGATGCCTTCCTTTTCCCAAATTTTGACGATCGCTTCCGCTGCCTTCACAGAAATCACCCCGTTTCAATTAATTTTAATTATTAAAATCATTGTTTTATAAGAATAAAAAAAGAATACACCTTTCCCCTTTCATACGCAAGTTTTACGCGCAAGATTGTTTTTAAAAAATCGCACTTTTCGTTTCTTCCTTGCGTCCTTTCATTATTTTTTGGGGTCTCATGGGGTTCAGGAAGACTGGCTTCAAATTAGGTAATTTATTCTAACTAATTTTACTTTACATAAGATACAATATTCTTAAAAAATAAAAAACTCGCCGCCGACGTTTTCCACACCGCGTGCAGGTATAAGGAGGATTCAACCATGCTGTTTCTATATTCAACGACGGACGAAAGGTCCTGCAGGCCCCTGCGGTCACATGACCTTTTCACAAATTTTATTTTCCTTTTTTCCATCCTGTCCATCCTGAGCCTTTTCACGTCTTTTGTCACGCCCGCCGGCGCGGAGACGGCGGGAAACCCTTACGCCCCCAGGGTTATCACTCTGGGACTGCCGACTGAAACCGACTCCGGCTACACGGTGTCCAACATCATCAACATCACGGAGAGCGGGTATTACAAAATCAGGGGCAGCGGGCAGGGAGACCGCGTTGTAGTCAACTCCGGCGTCAGCGCGGACATCATCCTGGAGAACGCGACCCTCGACGTCCGGCACCTGTCCCACGTCTGCGCCTTCGAGATGATGACGGGGACGACGGTGAAACTGTCTTTGGCGGGAACGAACTTCGTGATGTCCCACGGCGCGGCGGCGGGCATACAGGTTCCCCCCGGCGCGGCGCTGACCATCACCAGCGCAGGCGGAGACGGCTCATTATACGGTTACCTGAAAGCCATCGGCATGAGCGGGGCCGGCATCGGCGGCGACTACGGCCAGGCGGCCGGCAGCATCACCATCAACGGCGGCACCATTGAGGCGAGAGGCAGCGACGGCGAAATGTACGGCAGCGGAGCCCAAATCGGCGGCGGAGCCGGCATCGGCGGCGGGCATCAGGGCGACGGAGGGACCATCACCATCAACGGCGGCAAGGTATACGTGGACCTGGGAAGCGAGGACTGGGGCGCGGCCGGCATCGGCGGCGGCGGCGGCGACACGCTTTCCAACATAAGCGGAAGATCCCAGGACGCCGGCGGGGCGGGAACCATCACCATCAACGGCGGTTTCGTCCGGGTGGTGGCCCCCAGGTGGAGCGCCGCCATCGGCAGCGGATACACGCCGAAGAACAACGACGGGATCATCACCATCACGGGCGGAGTGGTCCAAGCCAGCGCCGGCGTCGACAGCGCGGCCATCGGGGCGGGCTACGACGGCGACGGAGGCGTCATCACCATCAGCGGCGGTCACGTGGAGGCGACATCTCTGGGCGGCGTCTCCGCACCCGCCGCCATCGGCGCCGCCGGCGGAATCAACGCCCTGGGCGGAAACGCCGGCAACATCACCATCTCCGGCGGTCTGGTCGTCGCCCTTGGAGAAGGCAGCGGGTCTCCCATCGGCCCCGCTTCGGGCAGCCTCGCTTACGGCGGCAACAACGGCGGTCAAATCACCCTCTCCGGGGGGACGATCTTCGCCCTGTCCAACCAGACCCTCCCCGCTGGTTCCATCGGATACAACCCTCTCAACGGTCCCAGCAAAACGCCCGTGAGCATCACAGGCACAGGCGGAAACAGGCCCATCCTCCTGGCGACCGGCGTCTGGGACTCGGTCTCCTCGTCCATCTATTCCCCTAACGGATCCCTGGGATTCCTCACCTCTCCCGACCTGACGTATCCCACCCCCAGGACCGTTATCCTGAGCAATGACCTGACCATCCCGGCGGGGGCGACACTCACGGTTCCGGAGACCTACACCCTGACGGTGACCAGCGGACACAGCATCCACAATCTGGGCCTCATCGTGAACAAGGGAGCCGTCGGAGCGACGATTTCGGGCGGCGGCGCGGTGATCACATTCAACAACAAGGTCGGCAGCGTCGCCGGAAACGCGGTGCTGTCCGGCGGCTTCTACCTGGCGCCGGACGAAATTCTGGAAATCCCCTCCGGCGCGAAAGTGACGGTTCCGGCGGGCGTCCGGGCGACCAACGACGGAAAGATCGTCGTCCGAGCGGGCGGCGAGCTGAACGTGACCGGAACTCTCATCGACAACGGCCTGATACAGAACTGGGGGACCATCAACGGGGCCTCCAACATTTCCGGGATCGGCGGAACCCTCACATGGAACGGAACCGACACCTGGACCGCCTCCGCCAGCGCCCCTCTTCCCGAGGGTTTCACCATCGGAAAGGGCGAAAAACTGGTCGTCCCGACGGGAGCCACCGCCATCGTTTCCATCCGGACGACGATCATCAACGACGGAACCATCGACGTCCAGTCCGGCGGCAAACTGCTGGTGTACGGAACCCTGATCAGCAACGGGACCGTGACCAACAACGGGATCGTGGACAACAAGGGAACCATCAACAACTACGGAACCGTCCTCGACAACGGGCTCCTCATCAACGAGCAGGACGCGGTCATCAACAACAGATATACGGGTTTGAAGCAGTACAACGGGGCCGCCATTCCCTTCGCCCTCATCCACATCACCGGCCCCGGCGGCGTTCTGGACAACTACGGAACCATCAACAACGACGGAACCATCCTCATCGACGGACTTTTCACCAATCAGCCCGGCGGAACCGTCAACAACAACCAGGGCGCTCTCATCCATATCACCGATGACGGAACCCTGGACAACTACGGGACCATCAACAACCACGGGACCATCGAGGTTGACGGCCACCTCCACAACCAGCCTGGCGGGACCATCAACAACTACACCGACGGGACCATTGAGGTGAACGACGGAGGAATTTTCGACAACGACGGAACCCTGATCAACGACGGCAAAATCAACATCAACGACGGCGGCGTTTTCAACAACAACCCGGGCGGGATCTTCGACAACTCCGGCGGCACTGTCAATATATCCAGCGGCGGCACTTTCAACGACAACGGCGGAACCTTCATCGACAACGACCCTGCGAACGACGCATCCGGATCCGGCAGCTCCTCCACGGACTTCACCTGGGGGCCGGTGAGGCTCAACGACGAGTATGGAATGGTGTTCGCCGAGAGTTACATGATTCGTCAGAGCGACGGAACCTGGCTCATCAACGTCCCCTACGGGGTCGGAGGGGACCTTTCCAGAGTGGGTCTGACCTTCACCCTGCCCGACGCGAGGGCTCAGGTCGACCCGAAGGGCGGAGAGCTCCGGAACTTCTCCGGAGGACAGGCCGTGCCCTACACGGTGATTTCCGGAGATGGAAATCACACGGTCACGTATCAGGTGAGGCTCAAGGTTCAGGTTCCACCCGTCCAGGACGGAACCCTTGTGGACCCTGACCCGGCCCACTGGACCCTCGATCAGTCACAAAACGCCGACGGGACGTATTCGTTCACGGTGGAAGCGCCCCTGGCAGAGGGCATTTTCCCCAACGGCACGGCTCACATCTACGCATCTCTGGGAGGGAACTATTCCTACGTGACCCTGGTGACGACCACGGGCGCCGACGGAGTTCCGGTGCTTCGGATAACGGGGACGGCGCAGACCCTGACGGACCTTCAAAACCTCAGCATATCCCGGATCGAGTGGAGCCTGACGGACGGCAGCGAGTACGCGCAAAACCTGAACCCGCCCGCGACATATTTCACCATCGGCGTCGGGGGCTCCGTGGACGACGGCGCCGACGACAAAACCAAAAAGAAAGGCGGAGGCGGTTGCGCAGCCACAGGCTCAGGAACCGCGGCGGCGCTCCTCTTCGCCCTGACGGTTATGAAGAACAGGAAACGAGCCCTTGGGGCCTTATTCCTGTCTCTTTCGATTTCATTATTCGCGTTCTCGACCGCTGACGCTGCGACGGCAGGGAGCCCCTGCGCCCCGAAAATCATCGTCCTCGGGTCAGGGCACGTCATCACCATCACCCAGGACGGATATTACAGGATCACGGGCACGAACCAGGGGGACCGCGTGGTGGTCGCCACCGGCGTCAGCGCGGACGTCCTTCTGGATAACGCCACTATCGACGTCAGCGCCTTCGACGACGCCTGCGCCTTCGACCTGACGGGGGCGACGGTGAAGCTGCGCCTGGCCGGAACCAACGTTCTGAAGTCCAACGGGGTCTCGGCGGGGCTTCAGGCCCCGGCGGGCTCCACTCTGACGATCACCAGCGCATACGGGGACGGCTCTCTGGCCGGATCCCTCACCGCCGTGGGCACATACGGGGCCGGCATCGGCGGCGACATCGGACGGGCGGCCGGGCACATCACCATCAACGGCGGGACCATCCAGGCCACAGGCAGCGACTTCAGCAGCAGGACGGACAACCGAACGAACATCGGCGGAGGCGCGGGACTGGGCGGCGGCTACCAGGGCGACGGAGGAACCCTCGTCATCAACGGCGGCGCTTTGAGCGCGGATCTGAAAGGTACAGACTGGGGCGCGGCCTGCATCGGCGGCGGGGGCGGCGACGCGATCTCCGTCGCGGGCAACTACTCCTTCGACGCCGGCGAGGCGGGGGACATCACCATCACAGGCGGCTTCGTCAAAGCGACCGCGCCAAGCTGGAGCGCGGGCATCGGCAGCGGGTACACCCCCAAAAACGGCAACACTCACGGAAAAATCACCATCGCGGGGGGCGTGGTCACGGCCAGCAGCGCCGCCGCCGCCGCGGGCATCGGAGGAGGACAAAGCGCCGACGGTGGCATCATCACCATCTCCGGCGGGTTCGTGGACGCCCGTTCGCCCGGCGGCATCGGCGACAGCGCCGCCATCGGCGGCACGTGGGGAGGGGCCGGATATGGAAATGCCGGCGTCATCACCATCACCGGAGGATCGGTGATCGCCGTCGGAGGCACCGGCCCGGCCATCGGCCCCGGATCGGGCAAGGGAGGCTCGGTCAGCCTCACCGGCGGCTCGATCCTGGCGCTGTCCGGCTTGCCCATTGGAGAAAATAACGGAGGATTCGCTTCGGTGGATATTACCTCCGGCGACCTGGTTCTTCTGTCCACCGGCGCGGTGGAATCCGTCAGCACAGCCTCTGTTCCGGTTCCATCCTATTATCCTTCCGACGGATCCCACGGAATCCTCCTGAACCAGAAGATCTACGGCGTTGGCGGCGTTGGGCTCGTCCTGCTTTTAAACCACCTCAAACTGAACTTTGACAACAGCAATAAAACCATCACACTGGAGGACGAGGACCACCTGACCGTTCCGGCAGGGGCGACCCTGGCCGTCCCCGCCGGCTGGACCCTGAACCTGAACGCGCGCAGCCTCACCAACAACGGTCTGGTCCTGAACAAAGGAAACATCACCGGCGGATCGGCTGCGGGGGCGCGCATGACCTTCGACGGAAACGGAAGAGCGACCCTCTCCGGAAACGCGGTTCTCTCCGAAGGTTTCTACCTCGCCCCGGGCGAAATCCTGACGATTCCCGCAGGCCAGTCGGTCACGATTCCCGCAGGCGTCAAGGCCACAAACGATGGCATTATCATCGTCGAGGCGGGGGGCGCTCTGAACGTGAACTCCGCAGGAACCCTGATCAATCGCGGTCTGGTCTGGAACAAAGGCGGAACCGTCACGGGCAATACGAACAACAGCGCCGGCTTCGACACGGGAGGAACCCTCACATGGAACGGCTCCGACACATGGACCGTCTCGGGCGTCGCTCCCCTCCCCGTTCAGGAGGGTTTCACCGTCGCCGCGGGACAGATTCTGAACATCCCGGCGGGGGCCACCGCCGTCGTACCCTTCGGCGTCACCCTCGTCAACGACGGCACGATTACCGTTCAATCCGGCGGCAAACTGCTGATTTACGGAACCCTGACCAACAGGGGAACAACAGACAACGGCGGAACTCTGGACAATAAAGGGACCTTCGACAACTACGGAACCATCATGGACAACGGGACGTTCATCAACGAGCAGGGCGCGGTCGTCAACAACAAATTCACGGACACGCGGCAGTACAACGGGGCCTCCATTCCCTTCGCCCTCATCCACGTCACGAGCTCCGGGCGTCTGGACAACTACGGAACCATCAACAACGACGGAACCATCCTCATCGACGGGCTCTTCACCAACCAGCCCGACGGAACCGTCAACAACAACACGGGCGCTCTCATCCACATCACCGACGGCGG
>JAISUO010000076.1 GCA_031272035.1 Synergistaceae bacterium | reverse complement strand
AGCAATATGTGGAACGGGAGGAAAAACGCGAGGCGTTGCGCCGGAACCTGATCCAAACCTGGGAAGATTATGAAGCCACAGGATTACATGCCACTGACAGAGAAGTCGAAAAGTGGATCAAGAGCTGGGGCACGGATAACGAACTGCCATTCTGACGATTCGCCACCAAAAAGAACTCCCCTGGCTTTAAAAAAATTGACTTGCGCAGGCAATGACCCTATTGCAGCTATCGACGCCGGAAAAGACAACTGAAGGTGGAAGCCTCAATTTCGGAATTCCTATAAAAGTATAATTCACCGAAAATTCAAACTATCACACAATTTAGACTTTAAACCCGATATTGAAATTTACAAAAATTAGAGTAAAGTACGCAAGTAAAATTACCTTGCTATTTTATATCTTTTGTGATTTGAAATTTCAAATTAGAAACGGAGATGTAAAAAGTGAGAAATTTGAAGATGACTTCCAAACTTCTGCTGGGATTTGGCGTTGTTTTGCTGGTGTTCGCGGCGGCGGTGTTCGTTACGTGGATGGATTTATCGGAGGTCAGAGAAAAGAGCGAATTTCTGCGCAGCAAGGTGGTTCCGGCACTGCAAATCAAAAGCGGCATTGAAAGCGCCGCCACCGCGGTTTTTATGACAACCCGGGAAACACGGTACACAGGAACCGAGGAGACCATGAAGGACGACGATGTGAAGGTCGCGGGCCTGAATAAAGCCCTGGCCGACATGGAAGCCCTGGGCGCCGCAAATCCGGACCTGAAGAGCCCGAAGATGGTGCGGGAAAACGTTCTGCCCATCCACAAAAACTTTGTGGATTCCCTGAACCGGCTGCATGAAGCCCTCAGAAAGAAAAACGCCAGCTGGCTCGAGCTGGTCAAGGCGGGAAACGTGATGACCTCCACCACGCAGGAAGCTCTGGAAAGTTACCGCAACGCGGCGGTTGCGGAAAACGACCACATGAGCAAAGCGCAGAGAGTGGAACAGATTTATTCAGTGGGCAGGATGTACGGGGACGCCCTGGACCTCCGGCGTCAGATCACGGCGGCCAGCGGGGCCAACGATCCTCAGGCCTTCCTGAAGGCCAAAGACACCTGCGCGACTCTGGAACAATGGGCCCAGAACGTGCATGACGGCAGTTCCGACGAGGAGCGCAGGCGCATGATACAGAAGGTGTCCGCAGCTCTCAAAAGCTACGTGACCGAACTGGACCTGATGGCCACGGCGATCCAGGCCCAGAACGACGCCATAAACTCCCTCGTGCTTCTGAGCGGGACCTACAACGACAAAGTCGCGGAAGTGAGCGCCTTCGCCCAGACCACGGTGAAAACCGTGAGCGACGAAAACATCGACCTGGTGCACTCCACCGTGACCCTTCTTTTCTCCTCCGGAGCGATTTCCCTCCTTCTTGGCCTTCTGATCGCCATCTTCCTTTCCCGGGCCATTTCCAAACCCCTCCGCACAATCGTGGAGCTGGCGAAACGGTGTCAGGAAGGCGACCTTACCATCCAGCGGACGGATTTCGGCTACGAAGGCAAAGACGAGCTTGGAAATCTGGTCGGCGCGCTCTCCGACATGGTGGAAGGTCAGGAATCCGCCATGCGCAACGTCGTTACGGTAGCTGAGGAACTGGGCGACGTGGCCGAAAAGCTGACCTCCATCGCCGGGGAGACAAACGACTCCATGAAAAAGGTCAAAAACGATTTTGAGCACGTGTATGAGCTGAGCGAAGGAAACGGCGCCGCCCTCGAAGAAAGCAACGCGGGCGTGGAGGAAATGAGCGCCGGCGCGGACACCGTGGCTCAGTCCTCGACGGATACCGCGTCCTCCATTGCCCGTACCACCGATGCCGCGATAAAAGCGACGGAGATGGTCAACACCGTGATCGACGGGATGAAAAATGTGGATAAAAACGCGAAGGACAGCGAGGACAAAACACGGCAGCTGGTCGATTCCATCGAAAACGTCAGCGGGTTCGTGACGGTCATTACAGGCATTGCCGATCAAACCAACCTGCTGGCGCTCAACGCGGCCATTGAGGCGGCCCGGGCCGGCGACGTGGGGCGCGGGTTCGCGGTGGTGGCGGAAGAGGTGCGCAAACTTGCGGAAGAATCCGCGAAGGCCGCGCAAAACGTGAACAGGATCATCGTTGACCTGCAAACACAGGCGCAGGAAAGCATAAAGGCGACGACTCAGGCCGGTCACGCTCTCAGCGAAACTCTGGTTCAGGCGACCGCGGCCCAGAACGAGCTGAGCCAGGCCATGAACGAAATCCGCAAGGCCAATGATTCGATCCAGAACATCGCGGCAGTGGCGGAGGAGCAGGCCGCTTCCAGCAAAGAAGTGGCTCATGCCATTGACAAAGCCACAAAATCCACCGTCGAAATAAATGAAACGATGAACGAAATGCAAAAACAAACCGAGGCCACAGCAAAAACCGCTCAGGTCATCTCGGGACAGGCGGAAATCATGACCGGACACGCCCAGTCCTTGGGCGAAGCTCTGTCCCGCTTCAGGCTGCGGGAGACTCAAAATCAACGGAACGCGGCTCCCAAAAAGCCCGCTCTCCCGGGAAAACGCTGACTTTATCGGCATCGATCGGGCACTAAAAAAATCCCCCCCGGCGAGGAACCGGGGGGCACTTGAAATGTAATAATGAGGATTTTGATTTCAGATTTAAATCTTCAGTTTCAAATTAGAAGTTCAAATCAAAAGGGTCAGGCGTTCGTGGGCTTCAGGGCGTTTGTGAAGTGGCAGGCCACGAAATGGTCCGGGGAGACTTCCTTCAGGTCCGGAGTCTCCTTTGAGCAGACCTCCTGACGATAACGGCAGCGGCCCGCGAAACGGCAGCATTCCGGCGGCTCGATGGGGCTGGGGACGTCGCCCTCCAGAATGATCCGGTCCTGCTTCACGTCCAGTTTCGCCACGGGAATCGCCGACAGCAGCGCCTGAGTGTAGGGGTGGAGCGGTTTCACAAAAAGCTCCTTATAGTTCGTCAGCTCAACAATTTTTCCCAGATACATCACGGCGATCCGGTCCGAGACGTGCTTTACCACACTCAGATTGTGGGAGATAAACACGTAGGTGTAGTGAAATTCCTTCTGAAGCTCGTTCAGCAGGTTCAGAATCTGCGCCTGAATGCAGACGTCCAGCGCCGACACCGGCTCGTCCAGCACGATGAACTCCGGGCTCAGCGCGAGAGAGCGGGCGATGCCAATACGCTGCCGCCGCCCTCCGTCCAGCTCGTGGGGGTAGCTGTTTTCCAGACGCTCCGCCAGTCCCACCGTGGTCATCAGCTCCCGAACTCTGGCGCGCATGGCGGTTTTGTCGCTGAACACCCCGTTCACGATCAGGGGCTCCGCTATGAGCTCCCACACCGAAAGGCGCGGATTCAGGCAGGAATAGGGGTCCTGAAACACGATCTGCACCTTTTTCCGCAGGTCCTTCATCACGTGAGCGCTGACCTTCGTTACGTCCACGTCCGCGTTCGTCTTTTCGTCGTGGAGAACCACGCTTCCCGCCGTGCTCTCCAAAAGACGGATGAGACACCGTCCCAGAGTGGACTTGCCGCAGCCCGACTCTCCCACCAGACCCAGGGTCTCTCCCTTCTGGATGGTGAAGCTCACGTCGTCCACCGCGTGCAGCAGCCCCCGCTTCGTGGGGAAATATTTTTTCAGGTTGTTCACCCGAATGTAGGGCGCTTCCTTCATTTCCTCTCACCTCCCGCCCGGACCGGGCAGGCCACGTAATGTCCCTGTCCGATTTTTACCATGTCCGGCTTCTTCTTCGAGCAGTCCTCCGTCGCGTGGGAACACCGGGGGTGGAACGTGCAGCCCGTGGGAAGGTCCATGGGGTCCGGCATCAGGCCGGGGATCACCGCCAGCTCCTCCCTGTCCTCGTCCAGATCCGGCACGGAGTTGAACAGACCGATGGTGTAGGGATGCACCGGATTGGTGAACAGCGTGCGCTTGTCGGCGTACTCCACCACCCGCCCCGCGTACATGATCGCCACCTGGTCGCAGATGTCCGCCACAATTCCCAGATCGTGGGTGATCAGAAGCATCGACGCGTCGAACTGCTGTTTCAGCCGTTTCATCAGCTCCAGCACCTGCGCCTGAATCGTCACGTCAAGCGCCGTGGTGGGCTCGTCCGCAATCAGCAGCCCGGGGTCGCAGGCCAGGGCGATGGCGATAACCACCCTCTGCTTCATTCCACCGCTGAACTGGTGGGGATAGTCGTGCATGCGCTCCCGCCGGATCCCCACCACCTCCAGCATGTCGCCGGCCAGCTTCAGGGACTCCGCCTCGTTGACGTTCCGGTGGAGCCGGATCATCTCCGCGATCTGCTTATCCACGGTCATCACCGGATTAAGGCTGGTCATGGGGTCCTGAAAGATCATGGCTATGCGTCCGCCGCGAATGGCGCGCATCTCCGCCTCGCTCTTCTTCAGCAGGTCCTCCCCCTCAAAGAGTATTTCCCCGGACCGGATCACCCCGGGAGGCGAGGGAATCAGCCTCATGATCCCCAGAGCCGTTGTCGTCTTGCCCGCGCCGGTCTCGCCGACGAAGCCCAGAGTTTCGCCCCGTCCCAGCTCCAGGTTCAGGTTTTCCACGGCGTGCACCGTGCCGCTGTCCGTCACGTACTGGATCGTCAGGTCTTTGATCTCCAGCAGCAGGCCCTTTTCGTGCGTTATGTCGCTCATTTATCCTTCCTCCTCCGACGCTACCGCTTCAGTTTGGGATCCAGCGCGTCTCTGAGCCCATCTCCAAGGAAGTTCAGCGCCAGAATGGTAAACATGATGGCAAGACCGGGATAGAGCGTCAGATGCGGAAAATCTCGAATGTACTGACGTCCGCCCGAAAGCATGGCTCCCCACTCCGGATAGGGCGGCTGAATCCCCAGCCCGATGAAGGAAAGCCCCGCCGCGTTCAGAATGGCGGAGGCCACCCCCAGCGTGGACTGGACGATGATCGGGGCCATGCTGTTCGGAACGATGTGCTTGAGAATGATTCGCAGGTCGGAGCTGCCCACAGCCCGGGCGGCCTCCACAAACTCCATCTCCCGAATGGAAAGCACCGATCCCCGGACGATTCGGGCGTAGTTGGGGACGGCCGCGATGCCCACGGCGATCATCAGGTTGAAAAGCCCCGGCCCCAGCGAAGCCGCGATGGCGATGGCCAGAAGGGTCTGGGGAACGGAAAGCAGCACGTCCATGACGCGCATGATCCCGTTGTCGATCCAGCCTCCGTAGTACCCCGCCACGGCTCCAAGCATTCCCCCCACCACGAGGGCGATGCCCACGGCGATGAAGCCCACCTGCAGGGAAACCCTGGCCCCGTAGATCAGGCGGCTGAGAATGTCCCGTCCAAACTCGTCCGTCCCCAGCAGAAACTGCTTCGAGGGCGTCTCGAAGGTGTGCATGAGGTTCTGCTTGGAGTAGCCGTAGGGGGCGAGAAAGTCGGCAAAAAGGGCCACGAAGATCAAAAGCAGAATGATGGCAAGGCCGAACATGGCCAGGGGGCTTTTCCGAAGGCGGAACAGCACCTCCCCCAGCGCTCCCCGTTTCTTTCGTTTCGTCACGCCGGCGGCGTTTTCCGCGAGGTAAAGATCCGTTGCGTTACTCATCTTCTCTCATCCTCCCTTACCGATACTGCGCCTTGATGCGCGGATCGATGTAAGCGTACAGCAGATCCACCAGGAGGTTGACCACGCTGAAAGCCACGGCCACAAAGAGAACTCCGCCCTGCACCATGGGATAGTCCCGCATCTTGATGGACTCCACCATCAGGCGGCCCACCCCGGGAATGGCGAAGATGGATTCCGTGAGGATCGCCCCGGCCAGAAGGTGCCCGAACTGCAAACCGCAGAGGGTCACCACGGGGATAAGGGCGTTGTAGAGCGCGTGCACCCAGATGACGACGGATTCCTTCTGCCCTTTTGCCCGGGCGGTCCGGATGTAGTCGGCGCGGACCACCTCCAGCATCGAGGAACGGGTCATGCGGGTGATCATGGAGATGGACTGAGCCGACAGCGCCACCGAGGGCAGGATCATGGCCCGGAAGGTGTCAAACCCCGAGGAGGGCAGCCAGCGCAGGTAAACCGAAAACAGCAGAATCAGAAGCAGGCCCAGCCAGAAAACCGGCATGGACAGCCCCACCATGGCGAAAATCATGGTCAGAGTGTCGAAAAGTGAATATTGCCTTATGGCCGACAAAATGCCGCAGGGCAAACCGATGAGGATGGCAATGACGATGGCGAAGGCGGAAAGTCGGAGCGTCGCCGGAAACGCCGTCATAATCTCGTGCAGCACGGGCCGCTTTGTGATGTAGGAGCGCCCGATGTCCCCCTGAGTCACGGCTTTCCAGAGATAATTGCCAAATTGAAGCAGGAAAGGTTTGTCCAGTCCCTCTTTGACCCTGAACTCCTGAATGGCCTCTTCCGTGGCCATGTCACCCAGAATCATGCGCGCCGGATCTCCCGGCGTCAGATAAAGCAGGGTGAAGACGCAGAAGGCCACTCCAATGAGAACGGGTATCAAAAACAGGATACGGCGTATGATATAACGAATCATCGTCTATCCTACCTTCTTTCTTCAAAAAGATTCTTACTTTAGTTCATATTTCAATTTATACTTCAATTTGTAACTTGTTATAACGCGCAACGAAAACCGCCAGGGAAGACGGCGATGGGATGAAGATGAAAATTTCAAAACCCCGGCAGAGGAACTGATTTTTGCAGTCTTTTCGCTCTCTCTGCCGCAGGGTTTCATTACAAAACGTGCTTCTTATACCAAATTATACTGCTTATGATACTGCCTATGCAAAACATACTGCCTATTTTAAAACAAAATCTTTTTTCAGAGAAGCCTTTTATTTTATTGAAGACGGTTAAAAATCTCTCTCCGGTCCGTTAGCTGCCGTCCGGCCTCTCCGCTCTACTCAACTCCGCTCAATCCGGCCTGAACTGAATTAAAGAAAAATTGGAGTCTGTTCATTCACTTTCCTTTATTTGCTTTTATTTGCTTTCTCCATCTTCAAACCAGGTCTCGCGGAAGGAATGGACTTCGTTGGTTTTGGGGACGAAACCCCTCACGTAGTTTTGAGTGCCCACGATGCCCTCGTCCCCGTAAAGATAGATCATGGGGAGCAGGTCGTTGATGTAAAGCTGCATTTCCTTATAGATCGCCTCGCGCTCCGGGCCGTCGGGAAGAGAGCGCCCCCTTACCAGCAGCTCGTCCAGCTTTTTGTCGCTGGTGAAGGTGTAGTTGGATCCGGCGCCGGTCTCCAGAAGTCCCGCCACGGCAAAGTTGGGGTCGGGAACGGTGGAAACCCATCCCAGGATGAACAGGTCGTGCTTTTTCTCCACGAGGCCGTTCAGGTACGCGCCCCACTCCAGAACCTTGATGGAGGCCTGAATTCCCACCTCCTGAAGCTGGGCCTGGATGATGGTCGCCATGTCCACCCGCTCCTTGCGCTCGTTGGTCCAGATTTCCAGTTTCAAATCTTTGACGCCGGCCTCGGCCAGCAGTTTCTTCGCCTCTTCAACGTTCTGCTCGTGAACCGGCACGTCCTTATGAATGGAGTATTTTATCGCCGCGGGCACAAGGGACCGGGGAAGCGTTCCCACGCCGCGCAGGACGGCCGCCTGCATTCCCGCCGTGTCCAGAGCCGCGTAAATGGCCCGGCGAACCCGCACGTCGGTGAAGGGCGCCTTCGTCATGTTGAAGCCCAGGTAAGCCACGGAGGTCAGAGGCGTTCTCAAAAGGGTCAGTTTTTCGTGCTCCTGTACGCGTTTAATGTCGTTGTGGACGATGGGGAAGGAGATGTCCACGCCCCCGGACTCCAGCTCGATGGTGCGGCTGGTGGGTTCCGGCACGGAGCGCACCTCCAGCGTTTTGTACTTCACCTTCGGCCCCCAGTAGTCGTCGAATCGCTCCAGCACGTATCGGTTGCTCTTCTGCCAGCTCACGAACTTAAAGGGCCCTGTGCCCACCGGGTTCAGCCCGTAGGAGTCCCCCGCGGCCTCAACGGCCTTCTGATTCACGATGGAGCCCCAGGAATGGGCCAGAGAGGGGAAGAACGAATAATCCACGTTCTTCAGATGAATGACGACGGTGTAGTCGTCCAGAACCTCCACGTCCTTCACGTTTTGAGAGTAGGTCCGGATTTTCGCCCCCAAATCGGTGGTGGCCCGCATGATGCTGAAGCGGACGTCGGAAGCCTTCAGTTCCTCTCCGTTGTGAAATTTCACACCTCTGCGCAGATAGAACTTGTACGCCGTATCGGAGAGAAACTCCCATTTTTTGGCGAGCCCCGGCTCGGCAAGCCCGGTTTCCTGATTCAGAAAAATCAGCGTGTCGTAAATCTGATAACAGGCGCGGGAACTGGGAACGTCGTTATGCCCGATGGGGTCCATTGTCGTGGGGTCATACTGGTCCGCCACAGTCAGCTTCTCTCTCTCCGCCCCCCACGCCGGGAGGTTCGTCACCCCCGACAGGAACGCCGCGGCCAGCAATAGCCCGAAAATTACAAATATCGATCTCTTCACTGCTTATCCACTCCTGACACTGCCAGTTGCCCTCGCTGCAAAGGGCGCAGAACCCGCAACCCGGAAAGGACCGGCGTTGTCCGGATAAACGGGGTCTGCGCTCCCATTTTACTTCATTATACGGATTTGAACTCCGTATTTCAGCAGATATTTTTGCTGAATTTAAATAAATACCGCGTTTGCATAAAAACTAAATATAATAAATCAGGTTGACACTTTAGACTGTCAGAGTTTACTCTCTTCTCAAGCTCTCGTTAATACACTCTCTTCAAGCTCTCCATAAACTCTTTTTTCCAGTCTTTTTTTTGCAGATTACTCGAAATACACCTCACGGAAGGAGTGAATTTCCGTGGCCCGGGGAACGAAGCCCTTCACGTTTTTCTGGGTGCCGGCGATGGACTCGTCGTTGTGGAAGTAGATCATGGGCGTCAGCTCGTTGATGTACTCCTGAAGCTCCACGTAGATCTTCTCGGCGTCGTCCAGAGGCGTGGCGCGGCCCTTCTTCAGCAGCTCGTTGATCTTCGGGTCGTTGGTGAAGGTGTAGTTGCTTCCGGAACCAGCCTCCAGAAGGCCGGAGACCGGTCCGTTGGGATGAGGAACCGAGGTGACCCAGCCCAGGAAGAAGAGGTCGTGCTTCTTCTCCATGAGGCCGTTCAGGTACGCGCCCCACTCCAGCACGCGGATTTCGGACTTGATGCCGATCTCCTCCAGCTGGGCCTGAACGATGGTGGCGCTGTCCACCCGCTCTTTGCGCTCGTTGCTCCAGATTTCCAGCTTCAAATCCTTGACGCCGGCCTCGGCCAGAAGCTTTTTGGCCAGCTCCACGTCCTGTTTGTGCATGGGCAGCTTGTCGTTCAGAGAATGCTTGATCGCCGAGGGGATCAGGGAGGTGGGAACCCGACCCACGCCTCGGTAGGACGCGGCCTGAATGGCCACCACGTCCAGAGCCGCGGAGATGGCGTGACGGACGCGAATGTCGGTGAAGGGCGGCTTCGTCATGTTGAAGCCCATGTAGGTGGTGGAGTTCTGAGGTCTCCGGAGCAGCACGAGTCTCTCGTTCTCCTGCACGCGCTTCAGGTCGTTGTGAACGATGGGGTAGGCGATGTCCGCGTCGCCGGTCTCCAGAGCGATGGTACGGCTGGTGGGTTCCGGCACGGAGCGGACCTCAAGGGTCTTGAACTTCGGCTTGGGGCCCCAGAAATCCTCGAAACGCTCCATGACGTACTTGTTGCTCTTCTGCCAGCTCACGAACTTGAAGGGACCGGTCCCCACGGGGTTCATGCCGTAGGAGTCCCCGGCGGCCTTCAGGGCCTTTTCGTTGACGATGGAGCCCCAGCAGTGGGCCAGAGAGGCGAAGAAGTAGTAGTCCGGCTCCTTCAGCTCCAGTACCACCGTGTGGTCGTCAATAATCTTCACGTCCTTCAGGTTCTGGGAGTACACCCGAATGTTCGCGCCCTCGTCGGTGGTGGCTCGCATGAGGGAGAAACGCACGTCGGCGGCCTTCATATCCTCGCCGTTGTGGAACTTCACGCCCTTCCGGAGGTAGAACTTCAGCTCCGTGGGGGAGATGGTTTCCCACTTTTCCGCCAGACCCGGCGTGACGTTGCCCTCGTCGTCCAGGAAGATCAGCGTGTCGTAAACCGCGCCGCAGGCCCTGGAGCTGGGGACGTCGTTGTGTTTGATGGGGTCCATTGTGGTGGCGTCGTACTGGTCGATCACGATCAGCGTATCCTTCGCCGCCGCTCCCGCGGGGGCCGCGACCACGAGCAAAAGCACAAGCGCAAAAACGAACTTCATTGCCTTCATTGTAATTCCCTCCTGTTCATTGTTGACCCTGAAAGTCAGGGTTGTCAGAACTCACCGAGAACCGCAATATACTCCGCTAAAATCCGGCCCTCACCCCCTTTCGTCGCTTTATCGGCGTTTTATCGACTCTCGTAAACGAGAGCGCCGTTCACAAAGGTTTTTACCACCTTCGACCGGGCGTCGAGGGGCTCGCCGTTCCAGACCGCCAGGTCGGCGTCCTTCCCCTTCTCCAGAGAACCCAGGCGCCGCTCGATGCCCAGGTGTTCCGCCGCGCGGATCGTCACGGCCGCCAGAGCCGCTTCCGGAGACAGGCCCCCGCGAACGGCCAGGGCGGCGCAGACGCTGAGATGCTCGATGGGAACCACCGGATGATCCGTGATGATGCAGAAATGCACGCCCGCCTCTTCCAGCAAACGAGGCGTGTCCCAGGTTTTATTGCGCAGCTCGATTTTCGACCGGGCGGTCAGGGTGGGCCCCACCGCCGCGTAAGCCTTTTTCTCCGCAAGCCAGGACGCGATCAGGTGGCCTTCGGTGCAGTGCTCCAGCGTGTAGCGCAGGCCGAACTCCTCCGCCACCCGGATGGCGGTCTGAATGTCGTCCGAGCGGTGGCAGTGGACGCGGTACGTCAGTTTGCCGTCCAGCACGGGAAGCAGGGCCTCCAGCGCCAGATTCCGCTCCAGAGGCTCGCCCTTGGCCTCGGCGGCCTTCAGTTTTTCGCGATAGTACCGGGCCCTCACGAAGGCGTCCCTCATGAGCCAGGCGCTTCCCATGCGGGTGTTGGGCAGTTTGCCCTTCTCGCTGTAGACCCGTGTGGGATTTTCTCCCAGAGCCGCCTTCATGGCGGAAGGAGCTTCCACCACCATGCGCTCCACAATGTCAGGTTTGGTCTTGACGATGGCCCCCTGTCCGCCGATGACGTTGCCGCTCCCCGGCAGGGTCTGAACGCAGGTGACGCCTCCCGCCAGCGCGTCCATAAAGCCCGTGTCGTCCGGGTAAATCGCGTCCAGCACGCGAAGCTGCGGAACTACGGGCTCCACCATGTCGTTGGTGTCGTCCATGTCCGCCGGGAAGCCCTCGCAGCAGGTTCCCACGTGGGTGTGGGCGTCGATCAGCCCCGGCGTCACAAAGGCGCCCCGCAGGTCGAAAACCTCCGCCCCCGCGGGAGGGGAGACCTCCGAAGCTCTCGAAACCTCCGCGATTTTAGCCCCCTCCAGCACCACCAGGCCGTTTTCCAGACGCTCGCCCGTCCCGGTGAGGATGGTGGCTCCCCGAAGATATTGCGTAGTCAATACGCAACCCCCCTTTATCGCATTAATATAAAAATATATTCCTATAACTTTGCGCAAAAGCTTTTTTATTATATAACTAGTTTCACTCAATCCAGACTTTTTCACATTTTTCATAATATTTTTCCTTAAATATTAATTATTGAATGCATGATATAAAAGATATACAAAATCGTTGACATTCGTCTTTTACTCACTAAAATCTCATTTGTACAAACAAACAATCAGACAATATTGACTGCAATTTTCTCTGAGGCAAAGTTCGCCCGAAGAAGGCCCGGAGGCGCTTTTCTGCCCCCGGGAGGAAAATAAAAATTGGAACGCAGGGTAAAAAATAAAAGGAAAATAAAGGAGAAAAAATAAAGGAGGGCAAGATGGTTTCCATTGACGAAAAAGTCTGTATAGGCTGCGGGAAATGTGCAGCAGACTGTGTTTATATGACTCTGAGCCTGAAAAATAACAGGGCGGTGTATTCCGGCGAGTGCCTCCACTGCGGCCACTGTGTTGCCATCTGCCCCACGAAGGCGGTTTCCATTCCGGAATACGACATGGACGACGTTCGGGAACTCAGGGATATGGATTCCACCCTTTCGACGTCCGCCCTGTTTGACGCCATCCGGTCGAGGCGCAGCATCCGCCATTATCTGGACAGGAAAATCAGGCCGGAAACGCTGGAAACCCTCATTCAGGCCGGACGCTATACGGCCACGGCGGTCAACAGTCAGGGCTGCCGGTTCATCGTCGTGCAGGAGGGGCTTGCCTCCCTGAAACGCATGGTCTGGAAAGACGTCGAAAGCGCCGTCGCTTCCGGCGTGGAAGAAGCGAAGCCCTTACAGCGCCTGGTGAAGCTGCGTCAGGAAAAAGGAATCGACTACCTGTTTCGCAACGCGCCCGCCGTGCTCTACATCGCTTCAAACAACGTATGGGACGCCGGACTGGCCGCGCAAAACATGGAACTCATCGCGGGAACGCAGGGACTGGGCGTCCTGTACAACGGCTTTCTGGTCAGGTCCACGCGGCTCAGTCCGGACGCTAAAAAATGGCTTCAACTGGCGGAAAAGCCTCTGGCGGCAAGTATGCTGGTCGGCTACCCGTCCGTGGAGTACCTGCGCACGGCTCCTAGAAAAAAGGCCGACGCGATATGGCTGTGAGCGAATCGCACAATTCCGTCAATCCCGTTTGACAGGACAACGGAGAAAGAGGGGAAAATTGCCCTCAGGCGCAGGTTAAAATCCAAAGCAGAGGCGGCCTTTGCCTGCGTTTATCCGGCCGCCCTGTTTTCTGTTGCTCTTAAACCACGAGTTCGTTCTGCAGAATTGACCGCAAATAAGACGTAAGCGACTTCTGTTCGTGTCGGGCACGGCATTCAAGGGCCTCGATCTGCTCAATGGGAAGCTCCAGCGCCTGCAGCGCCCGCAACGCTTTACCGCGGGACGTTGACGCGACGATAACCTCGGATTCGTCCCAATCCCGCTCAAATTCCGCCGAGAGTTCTTCGACAAGGTCCGGCGTCATCGGACGCCCCTGATACGTTCCCAATTCCGCCATTGGATTCTTCCTCACTGTTCATTCATATATTTTATGTAAGATCGTCTTATTTTCATCGCGTGAATCACGACATCTTCGCCTTCATCATCAATAATATATCCTACCTCAAGACATCTGCCGACCCTGTCAAAACCAAAAATCATTATCTTTGTCGGGTTATCCCGCAAAATAATGGTTTTTGTCGCCGTCTCGTACACATATTTGATATCGTCATCCAATACGCCATGTTTTCTCGCCGATTCAATGATTCGCATCTAACATACACCTGTACACCCGTCGTGTTTTCACTCGAACGAACTCTGTCCGCGAACGATAATATATGGCATTATAACCTGCTCCACGCTTCATTGTGAAGAAGGCCAAAAGACTCCGGTCCAATTATTTACAATGACATTGCAGGCAGGATACAAACAGCTTCAGGCCTGTCAGCAGCCCCCGCTCGTCAATATCATGTTTTGGACTGTGCTCCGGCATTTGATTTTCTGTTTTACAACCCATGAAAAAGTATCCTGCCGGCACTTTTTGAGCATAATAGGCAAAATCTTCTGCCCCAAGAGATTTTTCCATTTTTACCATTTCAATCCCATTTTCCTGCGCTTTTTCCTTTACCTGTCTGACGACGTCGGCGTTGTTGACAAGGACGGGATAACCCTGCAGGTGGGTGTATCGAAGCTCTGTGCCGTGCATATCGCTTGAGGCTTTGGCGACTTCGCCCACGCGCTTTTTGATGAACTGGCGGATATTTTCGTCAAAAGTTCTGATCGTACCCCTGAGTTTGGCTGAGGTCGGGAAAACATTGGTCAGCGAACCCGAGTTGAATACACAGACGCTTACCACGGCGCTTTCGAGCGGATCGATGTTGCGAGCGACGATACTTTGAAGCGACACCACAGCGTGGGAAGCGGCGAGTATGGGATCTTCCGTCAGATGAGGCCGATTGGCGGGGCCTCCCTTTCCCACAAACTCCAGTTCAAATTTATCGGCCGCCGCATAGGGGGGGCCTTCGACGTAACCGGCCTGACCGGCGTCAAGCACCACCACGTTCGTATGCGCGCCATAAATAATATCGACCCCGTCCAAAACGCCCGCCTTTATCAATTCAACGGCGCCACCCGGCCCCACTTCCTCAGCGTGCTGAAAAATCAACCGAACCTCTCCGCCAAATTTATCTTTATTCTTGTTCAGAAGCTCGCCAAAAGCGAGCAGAACCGCGGTGTGACCGTCGTGCCCGCATGCGTGCATTGCCCCTTCGTTTTTTGAGCGATAGGAAAACGTGTTTTCTTCAGTGATTGCGAGCGCGTCAATATCGGCCCTGAACGCAAGGGTTTTGCCGGGAGCGTGGCCTTTTACAATGGCCAGGACGGCGCAGTTGCCCTCAAAGGTTTTGTATGGAACGCCGATTTCTTCAAGCGTCGAAATAATGTATTTTTGTGTCTCAAACTCTTTATACGACACCTCCGGATGCTCATGAAGATATCTGCGATGAGCAACGATGCGCTCATAGTAACTGTCACACTGGCTGAACATGGCGTATTACCTCTTTCACATATTTTCGCTGCGCGCGGAGTCGCATAATAAAATCCTATAATAATATTGAAGCTCCTGAAAATTATAACGTCTTCATCATAGCACATTTGCGTGGCTGAATTGAGAAGAATGCACAATAATCTCAACGCTATAAATCCAGGAGCCTGGGCCGTATCTGACGGCGACTCTCTTTTTGACGCCTGTTCCTCTAAATCCGGTTCTTTTACGAACTTTTAGACGCGTTATTATTCAAAATAAACTTTGCGGTAGGAGTTGAACCCCGTCGCGCGGGGGTCGAAGCCTTTCACGTTTTTCTGCGCCCCGCCGATGAACTCGTTGACCTGAAAGTAGATCATTGGGGTCAGCTCGTTGATGTACTCCTGCAGTTCGACGTAAATCTCCCCGGCCTCGTCGATAGGCGTGGCGCGTCCCTTATGCAGCAGCTCGTCGATCTTTGCGTCGCGGGTAAAGGTATAGTTGCCCCCTCCGGAGGTTGATTCCAGAAGATTGGAAATCGGCTGGTTGGGATGCGCCACCTGCGCGATCGTGCCCAGGAAGAAAAGGTCGTGTTTCTTTTCCATGAGGCCATTCAAATACGTGCCCCATTCCAGCACCCGAATTTCGGACTTGATGCCGATCTCTTCGAGCTGGGCCTGGACGATGGTGGCGCAGTCCACGCGCTGTTTGTTCTCGTTGCTCCAGATTTCCAGCTTCAAATCTTTCACGCCGGCCTCCGCGAGGAGCTTTTTGGCCAGTTCGACGTCCTGTTTGTGAGGGAGAAGTTTGTCGTTGAGCGAGTATCGGATTCCCGGGGGAGTTATAGTGGTGGGGGCCGAGCCGATGCCCCTGAAGACCGCCGCCTGAATAGCCACGACGTCAATGGCCGCGGAGATCGCGTGACGGACGCGAATGTCGGTCAGAGGGGGTTTCGTCATGTTGAAGCCCATGTAAATGACGGTGTTCGACGGGTATCGAATGAGCACGAGATCCTTGTTCTCACTGACGCGCTTTACATCGTTCGGGGGAATTGGGTACACAAGGTCCGCCTCGCCGGTTTCAAGGGCGATGGTGCGGCTGGTGGGTTCGGGGACGGCGCGGACCTCAAGGTATTTGTATTTGGGCTTCGGCCCCCAGAAATCATCGAAACGCTCCAGCACGTATTTGTGGCCCTTCTGCCAGCTCACGAACTTGAAAGGCCCGGTCCCTACGGGGTGCATGCCGTAGGAATCTCCCGCCGCCTTCACGGCTTTTTCGCTCGTAACAGAGGCCCAGCCGTGGGCGAGAGAGGCGAAGAAATAGGAATCCTGATCCTTCAGCTCCATGACCACAGTATAATCGTCAAGAACCTTCACATCCTTGACGTTCTGGGCGTAGTTCCGGATTTTTGCCCCTTCCTCGGTAGTGGCCCGCAGGAAGGAAAAACGGACGTCGCTCGCTTTCATCTCGTCGCCGTTATGAAATTTCACGCCTTTGCGAAGATAAAATTTGAGCTCCGTCGGGGAGAGATACTCCCACTTCTCAGCGAGCCCCGGCGTGACGTTGGAGCTGTCGTCCACGAAGATCAGCGTATCGTAAATTTCATGGCAGGCCCGGGAAGTGGGGAGATCGTCGTGGCCGATAGGATCCAGTGTCGTGGGGTCGTACTCCTCGATCACCACCAGCCTGTCCTTCGCCGCCGCCGGAACCGCGAGCAGCGCCAGAATCACAAAAACCACAATACACTTCATTACCTTCACTGTAACTACCTCCTCCATTCAAAGGATATAAAGATCCGCCAAAAAAGCGCCGGGACAGCATCTCAAACCGAACAAACAGCCTCTCCCAATCCTCTCAGGCGCGCCAGGGATTTACGGTATTTTTCATATTTTATTTTGGATATTTTTTATTTGGATATTAAATAATAAAATTAATTTTAAAAAATACTACTGCATGGATATTTTATTGTCAAGCATTATTTTTATAAAAATACTGGTTTATTTTAGATAATATTAATTGAAAAATAACAGCAGTCCTGCAAATAAGTGGCAATTATTATAAATTATGCAAAAAAGCAGTTACTTTTTCAACTGACCCTGCAATATTTTCTGCTCCACTGACGCGGAAGTCGGAAAAAAATCGGTGGTACAATGAGAAGCAGTTAATGCTTGTCCGAAATCAAAGACTCAGAGCTGGATACAGATGAAAGCGACGGTCTTTAAACATTGGCTTCTGTGCTGATACCTGAGTTGGCATGAGCGCAGCACAAAGGGTTGGATACAAAAATTTTTGAAAAGGCGGAAATTGAAATTATGGAAACGAATTCTTGTACTGCCCCGGAAACAGGAAAAAGCAACCTCGCCGCACCCGTCAAAGCGATGAATTTTCCGGTCCTGACCGTCATCAGCCTGTCTCATTTTCTGAACGACGCCACTCAGTCGCTGCTGGTTCCCATTTACCCCCTGCTGATGCAGCAGTTTTCCCTGACCTTCACCGAACTGGGCCTGATCTCCACCACCTACCAGATTACGGGATCTCTGCTCCAGCCCCTGATCGGGCGTTTCACCGACCGGCACCCCATGCCCCGCTCTCTGGCCCTGGGCATGTGTCTCACTCTGTCGGGAATTTTGACGATTTCCGCCGCGCCGGCTTACGCCTGGCTCATTCTGGGGGCCTGCATCATGGGGACGGGGTCCTCGGTTTTTCATCCCGAGTCCTCCCGGGTGGCGCGCATGGCGGCGGGGGCGCGGTTCGGCTTCGCCCAGTCCATTTTTCAGGTGGGGGGCCACGCCGGTCAGGCCTGCGGACCTCTTCTGGCGGCGGCCATCATCATGCCACGGGGCCAGTACAGCCTGTCCTGGCTCTCCGTGCTTCCTCTGACGGCCATGGTTCTCCTGCTCTGGATCGGCAGCTGGGAGGCGAAGGAGATTCACGGAGCGAAGGCCCGCGCAGCGGAGGTTCATGCCAATCCCGTCCCTCGAAAAACGATTCTCCGCGTCTTCTCCATTCTGCTGCTCCTGATCTTCTCGAAATACTTCTACATCGCCAGCATCAACAACTATCTCATTTTCTACCTGAAACAACGGTTCGGCATCAGCGTGGAGGCGGCTCAGGTGCGTCTGTTCCTGTTCATGTTCGCCATGTCGGCGGGGACCCTGCTGGGAGGCCCGCTGGGAGATCGCTTCGGCCGGCGGTACGTGATCTGGTTCTCCATTCTGGGGGCCGCGCCCTTCACTCTGGCTCTGCCGTATCTGGATCTGGCCTGGACCACCGTGATGATCTTCGTGATCGGATTCATTCTGTCCTCGGCTTTCGCGGCCATCGTCGTTTTCGCTCAGGAGCTTGTTCCGGGCCACGTGGGAACCGTGTCGGGGCTGTTCTTCGGGGTATCCTTCGGCATGGCGGGGATCGGCGCGGCCGTTCTGGGGCGAACGGCGGACGTTTACGGCGTGGAGATGGTCTACCACATCTGCGCGTATCTGCCGCTTCTGGGCCTGTTGGCGGTTTTCCTCCCCAACGTCAAAGACGTGAGGCCCGACGCGGTATAAAAATAGCTAAAAGCAATGATATTCAAACATTAGCTTCTTCATTAACACTCGATTGAAAGCAAATTGGTATTACACGCCACTTAAAAGGGTTGCGCCTTTTTACATTTACATGCCCCAGACGTGAATCGCTCTGTCGTTGAAGCGATCGAGGTGGTCGTAGATTTTTTCCTCCCAGGAGCGATCGGGGCGCTGGTCGCATACGACCAGATGGGCCTCGGAGGCGTTGGACAGGTCGGCGTAACGGGCCGTCTGCTCCAGCCCCTCCGACAAAACCCGTTCCGGCCCGTGAGATTTCTCACGAATCGTCTTCAGCCAAAAGACGGCTCATATCCAGCGCGCCGTTTGTCTCTCTGTGGGGGGCGTGGGGGAAAACTCCCGCCAGTTTGTCCTGCATGACGCTGAAAAGCTGACGGGGCAGGATTTCCCGATAAATTCCGTTGGCCACCACCAGGGCTCCGGTTTCGTCCCGACGGAGAAGTCCAAGGTCCAGAACGTACTGAACGTCGTCCTCCGGGGGATCCCGCCGCCAGGTCTCTCCCGCCAGCAGGGACTCCAGAACCCGCTGAACCCGCGGTTCACGCAGTTTGTCGATAAGCTGGTCCAAGTGCGTCGCCCGCTCCAGAATCAGTCGTTTCGCCGCTTCTTCGACAATTTCAGGGGTGATCGGGCGGGTCCGGTCACGGTTTTCCCGCATTTTCCAAGTGGCCTGACGGGCCAGGGCGTTCACCAGCCAGGGTTGCCCGGAGGTCAGTTCCCAGACCTTCGGATAAATTTCCTCCTGAAAGATCTGCCCCGTGGCCGCCGTGTGCTGCTGGTACAGCTCCCGGATTTCGTCCGGAGAAAAATTCCCCAGCTTCAGGGATTCGGCCTTGATGTTGAAGCAGCTTCCGCCTGTGACGATCTCCCCGTCGGACCGGTGGATTCGGTAGTCCCTCACGTCCCGAACGCCGCAGAGAATCACCGCCGCGGGGGCCCGCTCCGGACGTTTCGCGTAAATCATGCGAAGCTGACGCAGAACGGAGACCAGCGTATCGCCGACGAGGGCGTCGATTTCGTCGATGAAAAGAACGAGAGGCCGGTCCAGCGTTTCGCACAGCTACCGCAACGCCACCGAAAGAGCCGAATGAGCGCCCTTCGACCTCACCAGCTCCGCGGGTTCCACGAAGAAAGAGCCCTCCGGATATTCCCTGCAGGCCCCGTTCAGTTCGGTCAGAATCGACAGCATTCCCTCCGCCACGTCGCTGCGGGCCGTCTGAGCGGCTTCCACATTGATGTAAACGCAGCGATACCGCCCTTCTTCGTTGATGCGACCGGCCATGGCCAGAAGAGAGGTGGTTTTCCCCGTCTGCCGGGGCGCGTGCAGAACGAAATAACGTTTCTGATCGATCAGGTCGGAGATTTCTTCATAACTGACACGGCGCAGAGGATCCAATATGTAGTGATCTTCCGGAATAACCGGCCCCGCCGTGTTGAAAAATTTTTCGCTTTTTTTCCCTGTTTCTCTCACTTCTGTTTCCTTCACTGATACTTTACTGATACACGTCCTCTTTTTTCAGGTAGCCGCTGTCGATCAGGAGGGCGTCCAGATTGTTCCTGTCCACCAGATGGGCGGGCAGCAGCACGGCGGGGACGTCCTTCACGTCGTTCTTCATGGTGGCGCCCCCGGCCAGAGTGAGGAAATCCTCCCCTTTCACCATCATCAGGGCGATTTCCACGGCCTTTTTGCTCAAATCCCGGGTGTCCTTGAAGATCGTAAAGGTCTGGGTCCCCTGGACGATCCGCTGGGCGGCCGTCAGTTCGGCGTCCATGCCCGACACGGGAATCTTTCCGGCCAGCCCCTGAGCCTCCAGAGCCGTGATGGCTCCGCTGGCCGTGCCGTCGTTGGGGGCGAGAACCGCGTCGATTTTGTTCTCCGCCAGCATCAGGGCGTTTTCCACGATTTTCCGGGCGTTGCTGGGCTGCCAGTCGACAACGGGATGGTCCACCACGACCTCGATGTCCCCCCTCGAAATCAGGGGCTGGATGAAGTGCATGGCCCCTTCCTTGAACAGCCGGGCGTTGTCGTCGGTGGGAGCGCCGCTCATGAGGACATAACGCCCCTGTGGAACCAGCTTCGTGAGGTACTCGCCCTGCAGCTCCCCGATCTTCACGTTGTCGAAGGAGAGGTAGACGTTCACGTCCGGCCCCATGATCATGCGGTCGTAGGCGATCACCCACACCCCCGCGTCCTTCGCCTTCTTCACCGCGGAAGCCGCGGCCGCGCCGTCGTGAGGGGCGAGAATCAGCACCTTTATGCCGTCCTTCAGAAGCAGGTCGATCTGCCGGTTCTGGTCGTTCTGGTCGTTGCGGGAAATTTGGGAACGCACCTCAAGCCCCACGGCTTTGCCGGCCTCCGTGATCATTTCCATCTCCCGAATCCAGCGCTCTTCCTGCTGGGTAGGCAGGGCCAGCCCCACCCGTACGGGCTTCACGTTATCGGCCGCCTTCGCCGGCGACAGGAACAAAAGGCTCAAAACAATGCCTGAAAGCACTGCAAAAACCGCTTTTCCATTCATTCGTCTCATCGAGACAGCCTCCTTACAAGGACAATTTTTTATCGCATCTTATCTTTTCTTTATGCCTTTATGCCGCATCCGGCTTGATCCCAGTCATTAATTAATCTCAGTCACTGCATCAAAGAATAACGCTCCACGGGAGCGAAGGCATCCGTAAAAGGAGGGATCGAAACGTTGAAGGGCCGGGTCCATCGATGGGCCAGCAGTCCCGCGGTGTAGGCGTCCCAGGGAGAGGCCGGAGGCAGGTCCTCCGGAGACTTGAAGGCCACCAGCATGATGTTCTGGCGGGAGGTGCGGAACTCCGGCTCCGGCCGGGAGGCGGGGAAGATCTGCACTCGGGGGAACACCGAGGAGACAGCTCCGTAAATACCCTGAAAAACAAGGCTTCTGGGCCCTTCCAGAGAGGAGATGACGTTGGAGATCATCACGCCTCCCGGCGTCAGCAGGTCGAACATTTTCCGGGCGGCCTCCACCGTGGTCAGGTGGAAGGGAATGGAGTAGGAGGACCCGAACACGTCCGCGAAAACTGCGTCCCAGGAGCCCCTCAGCTCGGGGTCCGCAGCGGCCTGGTTCAGAAAGATGCGGGCGTCCTCGTGATGAATGGAGAGCCCCGGCATATCCTGAAGGTAAAAATAGCGCCGGGCCGCGGCGGTCACGCCGGGATCGATCTCCACCACGTCCATATGAATGTCCGGATGTTCCTCCATCACGTGACGGGGAACGCAGTAGCCCCCGCCCCCCAGCATGAGAACGCGCTTTATCCCCGGGTTGAACCGGAAGGCCAGGTCGTAGAATTTCGTGTAGTCGCTGACCAGCTCCGTGGGGTTGTCCGTGTACATGACGGACTGGGCCCCCAGGGGGTCGGTCATCATGACTCTCACCCGCCGTCCGGAGGCCCTCATGTTCTCGGCCACCCAGATGTGGTTGTAGGGCGTTTCGATGTGCTCTCCCACCAGAGCCATGGGCATACCCCAGACCTGCACCGCGCCTCCCGCGGCGAGAAAGACCACGCCCAGCGCCGCGGCCTTCTTCCAGGCGGACCGGTAGACCATCAGGGCCACGAGGGCCAAAGTCGCCGACACCAGCAGAAGAATGGTTCCCGAGGCGAAATACGCGATGAGCACGAACCCCCCGAGGAAGGTCCCGAAAATGCTTCCCGCCGAGGAAAGCGCGGAAAAGCGCCCCACGGTGGTTCCGGAGGTCCCCACGTCCTTCATGGCCAGACGCACGATGAAGGGGGAGACCATGCCCAACAGCACCCCCGGAACGGTAAAGAGAATCAGAGCCGCCAGCACGGCGGAAAAATGAAGGCTGGACACGAAAATTCCGGACAAAAACGAAAGAAGCGGGTTCGCCATGAAGGCCGTCAAAGCCGTGAAAACGGCCGCCAGCAGAATGATTCTGGCAAGGATCTTCCGCTCGGGCCGCAGGTCCGCCGCCACGCCTCCCAGCCAGTATCCCGCGCTGAGGCTCGCCATGATGATGCCGATCAGCGCCGTCCACACGATCAGGGACGTCCCCATGTAAGGAGCCACCACCCGGGACCCGGCCATCTCCAGAACCATGACGGCCGCCCCGCAGACGAAGGACGCCGCGTTCAGAGTCCGGACGTCTGTCCCTCCTCCTGTGCTTTTGGCAACCGCCTTCGCCTTCCGCTCCGATTGAAATCCCGGATGAAGGTCTCTTTTTTCTCGTTCCGGACGGTCCTTGTACCCCGCTTTATGCCGGGGCTCCGGATTTTCTCCCCTGACACCCGCCGTCGAAGGCGGCGTCTCGTTTTCATTGGGTTCCACCATCTGCTCATTTCACCTCGAATTTCAAAAAATCTCCTCAGTATTACCCCTCATTATTATTCATCACATATTACTCATGACGTATTATGCATTTCCGGAGTATCGTTTGACCATTATAGCGTATCGTTCCGGTTCAGCGTTTCCAGGTGCTGGGGAACAGGAGGAGAATCACCGCGTAAAGCTCCAGACGGCCCGCCAGCATACAGAAGCAGAAGATCCACTTGACCCCCGCGGGAAGCCAGGCGTAGTTGTCCACAGCCCCTAAATCCCCCAGTCCCGGGCCCAGGTTGACGATGCTGGCCACCACGCCGGAAAGCGCCGTCCGCACGTCCAGCCGGTCGTTGCCCAACAGGGTCACGGCCAGAGCCGCGCCGGCGATGATCGCCATATAAAGGGTGAAGAAGGACAGCACGCCCCCCAGCGCCTGAGCCGACACCACCGTCCCGTTCAGCCGGGTGTGCAGAACGGCCCGGGGATGCAGCAGGTTCCGGCAGGCCACCCGGATCGTGCGCAGAAGCACCACCAGACGGACGACCTTCAGCCCGCCTCCCGTGGACCCCCCGCAGCCCCCCACAAAGGCCGCCAGCAACAGCAGAAACTGGGTGAAGTGGGGCCATCTGTCGTAGTTCTCCGAGATGAAGCCCGTGGTCGTCAAAAAGCTCCCCGTCTGAAACGCCGCCGCCCGCACCGCGTGCTCGACGCCGTCGGCCAGGTTCCAGGACAGCAGAAAGACGGCGATCACGGCGCTGACCCCCACAAAAATGCCTATGTACCACCGGAACTCGTCGTCCCGCAAGGCTCGGCGAAGAAAGCCCGTCAAATACAGGAAATGCAGGGAAAAATTGACTCCCGAGGCCACCATGAAGAAGGTGATCACCCACTCGATATAAGCGCTGTCGAACCAGGCGACGGAGGTGTTTTTTGTGGAAAATCCCCCGGTGGAGATGGTGGAAAAGGCGTGGGCCAGCGCGTCGAAAAGCGTCATTCCCCCCATCATCAGCAGAACCGTCTGCAAAAACGTGAGCAGCATGTAAACCGCCCAGAGAAAGAGGGCCGTCTGCTGCACACGGGGCGTCAGTTTTTCCGGGGTCGGGCCCGGCACCTCGGCCTTGTAGAGCTCCATGCCCCCCACCCCCAGAAAGGGCAGCACGGCGAGGCTGAGAACCACGATCCCCATGCCCCCGATCCAGTGGGTCATGGCCCGCCAGAACAGCAGGCCCCGGGGAACCGCCTCCACGTCCATGATCACCGAGGAGCCGGTGGTGGTAAAGCCCGACATGGTCTCGAAAAAAGCGTCCGTGTAGGAGGGCAGAACTCCGGACAGCATGTAGGGGAGCGCCCCCACCGCCGTGGCGATGATCCAGGACAGGCTGACCACGGCGAAGGCCTCCCGAATGCCCAGCTCCTCGTAATCGTCCCGCTTCTTCCGGCCGCCCCCGGCGAAAAACATCACGCCGCTGGCCGCCAGGCCGAAGAACAGCGCCTGGACAAAGCCCCATTTGTCCGGCCCGTCGTCCACAAGGCTCCAGATCAGGGGGAAAATCATAAAAAGGGAAACGACCAGACAAACGAGAGAAAGGACCCGGGCCACAAGTTTCAGTTTCAAAAGAAGGTCACTCCCGATCGGTTCTGAAAAATTCGGAGGCCGCGGGCATCTGCTCCGTGGAGGCGAAGAGGATCACGTGATCCCCCGCTTTGAAGGCGGTGTCTCCGCCCGGGACGAACACCTCTTTTTTCCGCGCCACCAGAGCCACCAGAACGCCCCTGGGAACCCCCAGCTCCGACAGGGTGATCCCCTCCATCGGGTAGTTTTGCGGAATTTCGATCTCCAGCATCTCGGCGTCGATTTTTTCGATGATGGACAGTGCCCGGGAGTTCCCCGGATACCGGATATAACGCAGAATCACCGAGGCCAGCGCCGCGTTGGGGTCCACCACGGAGTCGATGGGCATCCGCTCCGGCATGTCCAGATAGAGGCGTTTGCGCACCACGGCGATGCACTTTTGAGCGCCCAGGGACTTGGCGATGGTGCCGTAAACCAGGTTGACCTCGTCGGACTCCGTGGCGCAGACGTAGCCGTCGGCCTCGGCGATGCCCTCTTCGGTCAGGAGGCCGGCGTCCGCCCCGTCCCCGTGGAGAACCAGGGTCCCTCCCAGCTCGGAGGCCAGTTTTTCGCACTGCTCACGATCCCGGTCGATCAGACGGACCTCCACGCCCCTGTAGTTGCTCTGGAGCCTCTGGGCCACCTGAAAGCCCAGCTTGCCGCCCCCCACGATGAACACGCGCTTCAGCGGGCGGGAGCTTCGGAGCTGAAACAGCTTCTCCAGACGCCAGACCTGCTCACGATAAGAAACCACGTAGCAGATGTCCCCTTCCTGAAGCACCGTGTCTCCGTTGGGGACGATGTCGTCCTCTCCCTCCCGCTCGATGTAGACCACGATGGCGATGAGGTCGGTGTTCTTCATGCGCATCTGCTTCAGGGAAAGCCCCACCAGAGGGGACTCCGGCGCGATGCGGAAGGCGTAGATGGCCGCCCGGCCCCCCAGAAGCTCCGCGGTGTGAATAGCCGTGCTGACGGAAAGCAGCTCCAGAATCTCCCGGGCCACGGAGCGCTCCGGGGACACCATCATGTCGATTCCCAGATCCCGGCCCCAGGTGGGGGAGTCCGTGAACTCCAGATCCTTCGCCCGGGCGATCACCCGCCTGACCCCCGCGTGCCGGCCGATCCAGCAGGCCAGAATGTTGGCCTCGTCCCGGTCCGTGCAGGCCACCAGAAAGTCCACGTCGCAGCCCCGGCGAACTCCCGCGTCATAAAGAACCTGAGGCCGCGAACCGTTTCCCCGGATCACCCGAACGTCCAGCTCCGACTCCGCCCGGTCCGCCCGGACGTCGTCCTGCTCCACGACGTTTACGTCATGCCCTTCGCTGGAAAGCGTCTCGGCGAGGGTGAATCCGACCTCCCCCGCGCCAACAATGACAATTCTCATACGGAACCCCCGATTTCCCTCCCAGGATTCTCTCCCGCTCTTCCTCTGTTGTATCGGAAGGGCAACGGATCAGCTCAATTTCAGCTCAATTTCCACTAATTTCTGCCGGCGGCCTCCAGCGGCTCCCAGAGGCACCGGAAGCGCGCCAGCGGCCTCCTGCCCCCACGGGAGTCGTCCGGCTCCGCGGTGCTCCACATGGTGTAGAGGTACTCCGGCGCGTTTTTCACGCCGCCTCCCGGACGCTCCTGAACCTCCACGCGGATGGTGTCCCCCGGCTTTGCGCTGACCCGAAACTCCGCGCTCATGGATTTCACTCCCCAAGCCGTCAAATCCAGAGGGGTGGCCTCGAAAAGCCACTCGAAATAGACGGCGTTGTTCACGTGGATGTTGGCGTCGAGGTCGTGAAAACGCACGGGAAACATCGCCTCCCGAACCGGCGCGGTCCCCGCCTTGGGAACGTCCCGAAAGTCGGCCGAAATGGGCTGGGCGTCCCGGGTGAACACCTCCGGCAGGTGTTTGATGGGCCGCACCGGACGACCCGCCGCCAAATCCAGCAGGATCCAGGACGTTTTCGCCCGCACCAGCGGAAGCAGCCCGCCGGGGCCCTCTCCGTCGATCTCGAAAACGCGCAGGGTGTAAAAGCCCGAGTCGGGCATGTGCCAGGTCCGGATCTCGAAGGTCTCGTCCATGGCCGGCAGACGAAGAACCACGTCCAGATCGTACTTCAGAAGCACCCAGGCGTACCCCCGGCTCATGAGAGCCCCCGGGGTTCCCTCCACATCCTGAACCGCCAGAGACGCCGTGTCCTGCAGGCAGTCCAGCAGGTTCCGCAGTTTTATCTGGCCCGTGCAGCCCGCTCCGGAGGGCAGAACGTTCAGTTTTCTCGTATACATCTCTTCACCGCCTCCAGAAAAGCGTCAATGTCCTCCGGCTCGTTGAAATACCCCGGCGAAACCCGCAGGCTTCCCTGAGGGAACGTCCCCAGGGTCCGGTGGGCCAGAGGCGCGCAGTGCAGGCCCGGTCGGGTCTCGAACCCCTCCTGTGAAAGCCGGTCCGCCAGAACGCCGTTGTCCACAAATTCACCAAACTCACCCGATTTATTGAAAACGTCGGGCTCGCGAAAATTCACCGAAAAAACCGGCAGCCGACCCTCCATTGAGGACCGGCCCCCCAGGACGGCCCCGTCGATTTCCTTCAGGCCTTCAAGCAGCCGCTCCCCCATCTCCCTTTCCCTTCGCTCCACCGTTTTCACGCCGGTTTCCTCCAGCCACAGAAGGGAGGCGTAAAGCCCCGCGATGCCCGGAAGGTTGGGGGTTCCGGCCTCGAATTTGTCCGGCATGTCGGAGGGCTGAAACTCCACTTGGGAGAAGCTGCCGGTCCCCCCTTCTACCAGAGGAGCCGTCCGCTCGGCGAAATCCGGCCTCCAGAGAACGCCTCCCGTGCCCTGGGGGCCCATGAGCCCCTTGTGACCGGTGAAGCAGAGGGCCGCCAAGTTCCAGTCCGCCGCCCGAAAATCCGGCTCTCCCTCCTTTTCGAAGGAGTTTCCGAAGGATAAAGCTCCCGCCGTCTGGGCGGCGTCCACCACCAGAGGAACGTCGAAGGCGCCGCAGAGCTCCGCGATGTCCGGCAGAGGCTGGATCGTCCCGCAGACGTTGCTGGCGTGGCTGAGGACCATCAAATCCGCTTTTTCCGCCGCCAGAGCTTCCTTCACCGTCTCCGGCCGGAGGAAGCCGTCGGGGTCGCAGGGAAGAAACTCCGTCCTCACCCCCTGCCGCTCCAGTCCCCTCAGAGGCCGCACCACGGCGTTGTGCTCCATTTGGGAGGAAAGAACCCGAAGGGGTCGGCCCTCATGGGAAGAACGGCGGGAAGAACAGAAGGACAGAAAACCCTTCAGCACCAGGTTCAGAGCCTCGGTGACGCCGGAACAGAACGTGACGTAGCGGGGATCCCCATTTTCGAAGCCCCCGAACCGCCGAGCCAGAAGAATCCGACACTCCAGAACCAGAGAAAGGGTTTTCATGTCCCGCTCCGACGCGGTTCCTCTGGCCAGGCTGGCTCCCCCCGAGATGATAAAATCCGCTACGGCCCGGGACACGCAGGGAGGTTTCGGCCAAGTGGTGGCGGCGTTGTTGAGATAAACAGACATATTTTTCAAATATCCTTCCTTTTGCTTCCTTTTGCCCTTTTGCGTTATGATGCCTCAGATTTATCGGCGATGCAATCCATAATTTCTGTATGATACCATTAGAGTCCCTGTGTTGATTTGGGGCGCGTCGATTTTTGGGGAAAAGAACGCAGTCCCGCGAACGCAACTTATCCACAGAAACTTGGGTTTATGAATGTGGATAAGTGTATAATTACCCCAAAAGACCCCACGAGCGTGTTTCGCCTGTGGATAAGTTGTGGGAAATTCTGGGAATAACTTTTAGAGGTGAAACTGGTGCAAAAGGACCTGCAGACCCTGTGGCAGAGCATTATCGACCGGGCGACGTCCCGCCTTCCCGAGGGAACGGCGGACCTGTGGTTCACAACCTGTTCGCCCACGGATGTGGAGGACGACGTGCTGGTTGTGGACGTCGCCAATGTTTTTGTGAAGGAACGTATCGGAACGCTCTACCTCAGCGAGCTGAACCGCGCCGCAAAGGAACTGGGGGAGGTTTCCTCCATTCGTCTGGAGACCTCCACCGAGCCGGAGGACGAGGAAAAAAGGGCAGGATGGGAAAAGAGGGCGGAAAAGGCGGTGGGGAAACCCAACCCCTCCAACACCACTCTGAATCCGAATTACGTATTTTCTTCTTTTGTCGTGGGCAAGTCCAACCGTCTGGCCCACGCCGCCAGCCTGGCCGTGGCGGAGAGCCCCGGGGAGGCCTACAATCCCCTTTTCATCTGGGGAGGCGTCGGTCTGGGGAAAACCCACCTGATGCACGCCATCTGCCATCACGCGCTGGAAAAAAAGCACAATCTGAGCGTGGTGTACCTCAGCACCGAAAAATTTGTCAACGAGTTCATCCAGTCGCTGCAGCTCCGGCAGGGACACGAGTTCAAGCACCGCTACCGGAACGTGGACATCCTCCTCATGGACGACATCCAGTTTCTGGCGGGGAAAAACTCCAGTCAGGAGGAATTTTTCCACACCTTCGAGGCTCTGAGGGGGGCCAACCGGCAGATCGTGATCTGCTCGGACCACCCGCCCACGGGAATGCGCGATATCGAGGACCGTCTCCTCAGCCGCTTCGCCTGGGGGCTGGTGACGGACATCCAGCCTCCCGACATCGAAACCCGAATCGCCATACTGAGGAAAAAGGCCGCCCTGAGGGAATGCTCAATTCCGGACGAGGTTATCGATTTTCTGGCCCGCCGTATTCCCAGTAACATCCGAGAGCTGGAGGGAGCTCTCAACCGCCTGATCGCCTGCTCCGAGCTGAACGCCGAGCCGGTGAGCATCGACAGCGCCTCCACCTGGCTCAAGGACATCCTGAAGTCGGATTTGAAGAACCCCGCCACTCTGGCCGACATTCAGGCTATGGCGGCAGAGGCCTTCGGAATGACCGTGGAGGATTTGACCGGCAACAAGAGAACCGCGGAAATCGCCATGGCCCGACAGGTCGCCATGTACCTCTGCCGGGAGCACACGGACTCCAGCCTGAACCAGGTGGCTCAGGCCTTCCGAAAAAAGGACCACACGACGGTCATCCACGCCCAGAGAAAGATCTCTCAGCTTCTCAGGGACGACGAAAAACTGAGGAATATTGTGGACAGCATCCGGAGCAAACTGTAAATTGCGAGATACATATTATGAAATATAACAGTTATAGAATATAAATTGTGTTGCGAGGCGTGTTTTTTGTGGATAACCCTGTGAATTTCCTGTGTAAAAAAGTGTGGACGGAGGTGTGGACAAGTTGAGTTTTCCACAGCATCCGAAAGGAATCTGGAAAGTTATTCCGGTTGTCCACATTCGGCCCACAGGATTTTCACAGGTATTCCACAGGAAATGAAAGTCCGCCGTTAAAGGGGGCGACCGACTTATCCACAGAGTTGTTCTCTCTTATTACTTCTGTTACTGTTTTTATATATAAAAAACTGTAAAAGAAGCTGTGAAAGAAAGTCTTGAGGATAACCCAGGAGGGAGAAATCATATGAAAATAGATATTATTCGCTCAGAATTTATGAAATGGTGGCAGATGGCCGAGAGATCCAGCAGCGACAGAAGCACGGTGGCCGCTCTCGGAGGGATTCTGGTGAGTGCGGAGAACGACCGGGTATACCTGCAGGCCACGGATTTGAAGACCTCCATTCGCTGCGTGGCGGGGGGAATCGCCGTTTCGGAGGAGGGTTCCGCCATTTTTCCGGTGAAACTTCTTGGGGAGCTTTTCAAGAAGGCGTCCGTGGACACCCTGAAGGTGGAGATCAAGGGAAATCGGGGTGTTCTGAGCATGGGACGGAACCGGACCCGTTTCACCACCTGGCCGGTGGGGGATTTTCCTCAGCTGCCCAAAAGCGAGGGGGCGGAGAGTTTGTGCGTCCTCACCGGAGGGGAGCTTTTGAGGGTTCTGGCGGAGGGATCCATCGCCAGCTCCGCCACCGACGATTTTCCGAAGTACCTGGGGGCCTGTCTGCTTCAGGTTCAGGGGAACCTTTTTCAGGTGGTCTCCACGGACGGGCGGCGGCTCTCTCTTTCAAAGTGTACCTGTCAGGGGGAACAAAATTCCGACATGCTTCTGCCTCTGTCGGCTCTTCGAGAGCTGCAGCGCCTTCTCGCCGCCCAGTCGTCGGATGTTCCCGTGCGTGTCCTCGGGGATGGCTCGCTGGCCTGGTTCCAGATGGGAGATTTGGAGTTTTCGGTGCGTCGGGTGGAGTCCTCCTTCCCCAGTTACGAGAGGGTTCTGAATCCCGGCAGCACCACTACGGCTATTCTGAGGCGGGACGCCCTGCTGTCGGCTCTGGAGCGCGTGGACGTCATCGTCCGCTCCTACAGCCGCCTCGTGGTGATGCAGTTTTCTCCGGGCGGGCGGGTGAAAATGACGGGCCGCGCCCCGGAACTGGGCACCGTCGTGGAGTATCTGGACGCGAAAATCGACGGGGAATCCATGCGGGCCGGGTTCAACGTGGGCTATCTTCAGGACGGTCTCAAGTCTCTGGGGGCGGACGACGTCTGTATGAACCTCAACGGTGACCAGGGGCAGATGACCCTCATCCGACAGGGAGCGGACGATTTTCTCTACATGCTCATGCCCATGCGGGTGGCCGACGAGGATCTGCTAGAGCCCGAGGAGGAGGAAGAGGGGGAGGAAGCCGCCGCAGACTCCACCCCTCCGGAAGAGGACGAAGCTCCGGAAACTTTGAAGGAGGAAATAGTAATTGAGGCTGAAGCCCCGCGTCGTTCGGGCAAAAAAGAAAAAGGCGCAAAGTCCGAGCCGGCGCAGGCGGAAACGGCAGAGCCGGCAGAAACTTCGGAGCCGGAAAAAATGCCGGAAACGGACGCCTGATTCCGTCTGTTTACGGCTTTCTTTCAGTCAAAATTACGCTGTAAAAGTTATGTCATAAAAATTAAACTGTGAATTAAACCGTGAGAATTGCGGAGACCGTCTGGAGAGGTTTTAGAAATCTGAAGCCCTGCCGTCTTTCCTGGCATTCGGGGCTCAACGTCATCCTGGGGATGAACGGGGCCGGAAAAACCAACCTTCTGGAGGCGCTGGCCGTGCTGTGCGGCTGGGGAGCTTTTGAGGGAAATCGGACCTCGTCTCTGGTCACCTGGCCCGACGGGCAGGATTCTCAGGAAACGGAAATAACGGATTCCACTGAAATTTCGGGGTCAAAGAATCCAACGGGAACCTTCCTTCTGGCGCGGGCGGAGGGAGAGCGGAAGGTCGAGGTTCGGGCGTCGATTTCCTCCCGGATTTCCTTTTCCGTGGAGGGAGAACGGGCGACCTATTCGTCCCTTCGGGCCCTGCTGCCCGCTTTTGTTTTTCTGCCCAGAGACATCGGGCTTCTGGATGGCTCGCCCTCCCTGCGCCGTCTCTTTCTGGACCGGCTCTGCGCTCTTTTGTCGCCCCTTTACGCCCGGCGTCTCGCGGAGTATCGGAAAATTCTGCGTCAGAGGTCGGCCCTGCTGCGCTCCCCCTGCCCCGCCCCCTCGGCTCTGGAGGCCACGGCCCTGCCTCTGGTCCGGTTCGGGGGGTGGATTCGGGTCGTTCGGTGGAAAACCGCGGCTGCTCTGAAGGAGGCCTTCGCGCTTCAGGACTTTGGTCTTTTGCCCCGAGGGCTGAAACTGGATCTGGACCACCGAGGCTCGACCCGGACCTTCGACCCTTCGGACCCGGCGGACGCTGCGGCTGGTCTGGCCGCCGACCTGAGAGAAAATTTCGAGAGAGAGCGTCGCGCGGGAATTCCGCTGATGGGCCCCCACCGGGACGATCTGCTTTTTTCCTGCTTCGGCCGTCCGGCGTCCCAGTCCCTCAGCCGGGGGCAGAAACGCAGAACCGTGGCCGCGTCGGTGCTGGCCGCCGGTCAGGTGATTCACTCCCGAATGCGCGTGACACCGATTCTCCTGCTGGACGACATCGCCGCCGAGCTGGACGGAGAGGGTCGCCGTCTGATGGGCCAAGCGCTGACAGGCTCCGGCTGGCAGGTTTTCGTCACCGCTGCCTCCGCTGACGCCGAAGAAAATCCCTTCTCGAACGAAACGGGAAACGTGGCGCTTCTGCGCGAGGGAGAAGTTTTACATAATGTGAGATAATGGACGCCGTCCCTGTGCGGGGTTTAATTTAATTTATTTTATTCAGCAGTTCAACAGACATTGAGGAGTTGACAGCATGTATCACGACACATACGACGTCATCGTCATCGGCGGCGGACACGCGGGCTGCGAGGCGGCTTTGGCCTCGGCGCGCATCGGCTGCCGGACGCTCATTCTAAACCTCAGCGTGGACAACACGGCGCTGATGCCCTGTAATCCCTCCATCGGAGGCCCGGCCAAGGGACATCTGGTCCGGGAGATCAGCGCCCTGGGAGGGGAGCAGGCCCGGGCGGCGGACGCTTCCACCCAACTCATCCGGTGGCTCAACACGTCCAAAGGGGCCGCCGTCCGCGCTCTGCGGGCCCAGTGCGACCCGAAACTCTACGCTCTGCACTACACCACCGCCCTGTGCGTGGCGGACGACAACCTTGACGTTCATCAGGACGAGGCCGTGGAACTGCTGGTTCGGGGCGGCCGCGTGGCGGGGGTGAAAACGCGGCACGGGTCCACCTACGAGGCCCGGGCCGTGGTCCTCTGCTCCGGAACGTACCTGGACGGACGGGGCTGGATCGGGGAGATTTCCTTTCCCTCAGGACCCATGGGTCAGCCTCCGGCCCGGGAGCTGTTCAACTCCCTGTCGTCTCTGGGGCTTCGGACGGGACGGATGCGAACCGACACCACCCCCCGCCTGAACTTCGATACCATCGACCTCTCCCAGACCCGCGTCCAGCGCTCGGAGGACACGCCCCTCTGCTTCGACCTGTGGGGAGAGAAAAAAATTTACGGAGGAGGCTCCGCGGGAAACGGTTACGCCTGCTACTTCTCTCACACCACGGAGGAGACCCACGAGGTTCTGGCGGCCAACATCCACCGGTCGGCCCTGGTCACCGGCGTCATCGGAACGGCGGGGCCCCGCTACTGTCCCTCTCTGGAGGATAAATTTCTGAAATTTCCCGACCGTCATATTCATCCCCTGGTGTTCGAGCCGATTTCGTCCCGCTCGAAGGAGGTCTACGTTCAGAATTTCTCCACCGGCCTGCCCTACGACGTGCAGGTGGCGCTGATCCACTCGCTGCCCGGCTGCAGGAACGCGAAGATCATCCGGCCGGGCTACGCCATCGAGTACACCTATCTGCCTCCCGAACAGCTTCGCTCCACTCTGGAGAACCGGGAGATCGGGGGCTTCTTCTGCGCCGGGCAGGTCAACGGGACCTCCGGCTACGAGGAGGCCGCCGCTCAGGGGCTTCTGGCGGGGATCAACGCCGCTCTCGGGGTCCGTGGGGAGGAACAGCTGGTTCTCAGCCGGGCGGAGTCCTACATCGGCGTTCTGGTGGACGACCTGACCACGAAGAGCACCACCGAGCCCTACCGTATGTTCACCAGTCGCTGTGAACACCGCCTGCTGCTGCGGCACGACAACGCGGACCGCCGCCTGTGCCCCCTGGGCCGGAGGGTCGGCCTGATCGACGACGCCCGATGGGAGGAGCTGAACCGTCGGTGGAGCCGGGCGGACTCGGAGATTCTGCGCCTGAAAACCGAGAAAATCCTTCCCTCGGAGGAAATCAACCGCCTGTTGGAAGAAGCGGATTCCGATCCCCTCTCCGAGCCGGTGACCGGGGCGCTGATGCTGCGCCGTCGCAACGTGACGCTGGAACTGCTGGGGACCCTTCTGTCCGCCTCCGGAAAAGAGCCGGTCCGTCTGGACGAGGACGACGGGTTTCACGTGGAGACGGAGCTGCGCTACGTGGGCTATATCGAAAAAGAGGAGCGGGCCGCCGCCCGAATGGACTCCATGGATCGGGTGCTGATTCCGGAAAAATTCGACTACGACAGCGTCAAAAGCCTGCTGGCGGAAAGCCGTCAGAAGCTCTCCCGCTTCCGTCCCCGCTCGCTGGGTCAGGCCCTGCGCATTTCGGGGGTGACGCCGACGGACGTCCAGCTTCTTTCGGTGGCGCTGAAGGCCCGCCGGGCCGGGGCTGCCGGGTCGTGAGGAGCGCCCGGAGGCGGGGAGAAGGGTTTCAGGCGCTGGAGGAACTGCTTCCCCGGGTGATGCCCGACTTCGCCGATTTCGCGAAGCTGGAGCGGGCCGCGTCGGAGTGGGGAAAGGTGGTGGGGCCCGCTCTGGGGGGCCGTTCCGCCCCAACGGACTTGGTGAACGGCGAACTGCTCGTCACCGCGGACACGCCTCTGGTGGCCAGCCGTCTGTCCATGATGGGCGGCAATATCGCCCGGGCTCTGAGGGAGAACTGGGCGCTGGAGGTCCGGAAGGTGAAGGTCGTCGTGGGGCGGCCTCCGGTGAAGCGCGCCTCCGGAGCCGGCGGAAGGCTCCGCCCCCCGGAGGTGACCGTGAGGGATGAGGAGGTTCGGGAGTTTCGCCGCCTCTGTCAGGATCGGGCTCCCGACCTGCCGGAGGACGCCGCCGACGCCCTGGCCCGCCTTCAGGCCTTTTTCACAAAACGATTCAGAAAAT
>JAISUO010000075.1 GCA_031272035.1 Synergistaceae bacterium | reverse complement strand
TTTGGCCGCGATTTCGCCCGTGGCTTTGGCGAGGGCTTCCCGGATGGCGGTTTGATAAGCGGGGTCCAGAGAGTCGAACTTCGCCTTGTTCATCAGGAACTGGTTGACGTAAAGCAACTGACGGATGTTGACCAGGAACTTCTGCACTTCCTGGAAATTGGAGCTGAGGTTGGTGTCGTTGGCGTTTTCCTGCGCATCAACGACGCCCTGCTGCAGGCTCATGTACAGTTCGGTGAAGGGCAGGGGCGTGGGGTTGGCGCCAAGAGCCTTCCAGAACGCCAGGTGATAAGGGGAGTTCTGGGTGCGAATTTTGATTCCTTTGAAATCCGCGAGCTTTTCGATTTTGACGTTGGACGTCATGACGCGATAGGTAGCCCCCTGCAGCACACCAAGGCAGATCATCCCGGACGCCGCGTATTTTTCGTTGATCAGCCCGGTGAAATCCGAGTGGTTGAGCGCTTTGTCGATGGCCGCGGCGTCATACTTCGCAAAGAGCAAAGGCAGGTCATAGAAAGCGACAGAGGGAACAAACGTCGTCGTCTGTCCGGGCTGACACGACACAATGTCGATGTCTCCGTTCAGCATCTGCGTCTGCATTTCATTGTCGACGCCGAGCTGACTGTTGGGGAAATAGTCGACGGTAAGCTTACCGCCGGTGATTTCCGCCACGTACCTGCAAAACGCCTCTCCCCACACGTCGCCCGCGGCTCCCAGCGCGGCTCCGTTGCCGTAACGCAGCGTCACGGGGGCGAGCGAGTCGTAAGGACCGGCAGCGACTGATACGGAACACGGAATAAGAGTAAACAACAACAGTAGAACCAGCAATGCTGATTTCCTCATCACCTTAAAACCCTCCTTATTGTTTTGACTGCGAATTAGCTTACGTACAAATGGAAATATTCAAAAATATTCTGGTTCCATCCTTCAAACTGCCCTGCACACTGCAAACCCATATTGAAGCGTTACAACAAAGAAATACCCCCGCTTGGACAATCCCTCCTTCATAAAACAACGTTGCCTACAAAAGTGCCAGGCTCAGCCAGGGAACGTAAGTGATGAAAACCAGGGCGACGGTGAAAGCCAGAATGAAGGGAATCGCCTTTTTGGCCACGACCATGGGCGGTGTGTCGCACAACGTGCTGGCGACAAAGAGATCAAGCCCGAAGGGGGGAGTCACCAGTCCGATCGAAAGGCAGCACACCATGATGACGCCGAAGTGCACAGGATGGATATGCAGGGCGGTGACGATCGGCAGGAGAATCGGCGCCAGAATGACGATGGCGGGCCCCGTGTCCATCACCATGCCCATGAGGAAGAACACCACCACGATGATGCCGATCACCGCCGCTGCGGAACTGAAGTTCTCCAGCACAAATCTGGAAATGACTGCCGGGGCTTTGAGCAGAGTCAGAACCCGTCCGAAGGCGATGGCGAAGGCCAGAAGGAAACACAACGGCGTATAGGTCTTAACGGCGTTCCGAAGGCAGGGAATGATGGATTTTACCGCCATTGAGCGATAGAAAAACACGGACACCACCAAAGAATAGAACACCGATATGCAGGCGGCCTCCGTGGGAGTGACGATACCTCCATAGATGCCTCCCAGAACGATGACCGGCGACATGAGTGCCGGAAGGCTGCTCCACAGGATGCGCCACAAACCCAACGCCCGCATCTCCGCGAGCCTGGCGTCGATCTTTTGCCTGTCTTCCCCGTGCCTGCGGCAATAATAGACTGCGTACACCATGAGGCAAATGCCTATAAAAATGCCCGGCAGCACGCCGCCGATGAAGAGAGCGCTTGTCGATACCCCCGTAGCCAGCGAATAGAGCACGAAGGGGATCGACGGCGGAATGATCACGCCCAACCCGCCAGCAGTCGCCACCATGCTCGCGGAAAAAATCTTGTTATACCCAAGTTCCGTGAGAAACGGTATCGCCATCGCGCCGACGGCCGCCGTCGTGGCGGGGCCTGAGCCTGAAATCGCTCCATAAAAAAGACAGGTGAGAATGTCCGCGCAGGGCAGCCCGCCGGTCAACCGCCCGACAAAATACGCGAAGATGCTGAACAGCCTGCGGGAAATTCCTCCCTCGGCCATAATGACTCCCGCCAGGATGAAGAGAGGCACCGCGATGATAGGCGTCGTGTCCGCGCCGGAGAAGCTGTTGGTGATCATTTGATTGATCGAACCGCCCGCGTTGCTGCCCATGATCATGGGCGTCATGGCGCTCAGCACGATGCCCATCACGATAGGCATCCCGAAGATCATCGCGATGCCCAGAACGATAAAAATCAGACCAACCATTACGCCGCACCTCCGCCCGTGATGTTTTGCCGAAAGGCCATGTCGTCCTGAGATGCCAGCATTGTTTCGGCCTGCGCTTCCTTCAGCGTCGCCTCAATGGTGGTTTCCGCCTTGTCGTTGAAATGACGGAAATTTTCGACAAGAGCTTGAACTGTCCGTAAAACCGAGAGTCCAAATCCGATCATGGTGGACATATAAATCGTCCACATGGGAATGCGCATAGCGGACGATATTTCGCGGGTCACGTTTTTGATGCGTCCAACGATGGTAACCGAGTGAGTGAACAAAACGCAGAACAAGGCCAGAACGATGAAATTGCACAAAATTTTTACCGTGTTCTGGATTTTTGCCGGGAACAAATCCATCACGACGCCGACGCGCAGCATACTTCCCTTTTGAATCGTATAGCTTATAGAGAGAAACACCGTCCATACGTAGCAGTATCGACAAAATTCTTCAGGCCATGACATGGAATCGTTCAAAAAGTACCGCGCGATAATTTGGGCTAACATGACGAAGTTTATGATGACGAGCAAAACAACTAAAATTATTTCTTCAAAGTAGTTGTCCAACCATTTGAGAAGTTTCACTGTGAAGCCTCCGTTTCTGTTCGGACACGGGCGTGAAATTCGGCCAATGTCTTCTGAAGATAGCGAATTACATAAGCGCAGGCCAAAAAATAACGTTAAAGCCTAACATTTTAGATTAAGCCACAGTAATTTTTCAATAAAGGCTGAAAAAACTTGCTTTTTAGTCGTTCTTCAATGCAGTCCCAAGCTCCCGCGCGCCCTGACGGGTTTTTTCGGCAGCGGTCTCATCGTTCTGCCTCCGGCTGTATGTCGTCTTTCACGAGCGGGTGATCGACGCGTCGTAGAATTCGCCGAACAGAGTGGATTCTTCCGGCTGGTCCCTCAGAATCGGGTGGGCCACGAAGGTGCTCTGCATGTAATATTTCAGCCCGATGTTGTCCGAAACCTGATTGCCGCCCCAGATGCCGCACCCCATGCTGGAGGTCATGGGCATTCCGTTCTCCGCGCTGCCGGCGTTGGCCTTGGACTGAGGCTGACGCACCATGATGCGGGTGACGGGGGCGCGCAGAGCCAGACGGTTAATATGAGCGTCGTCGTGGCTGTAAATCCCGCAGGAGTGCCCACGCCCGCCGACTTTGTAAATTTCGTCCATCATTTTCAGAGCGTTTTCGAATTCTCCTTCGTAACGATACAAAGCCAGCAGGGTGGTCAGTTTTTCTCCGCTGAATTTGTATTCTTTACCGATTCCGGTCCCTTCCACCATGACGAATTTTCGGTCATCCGGAATCGTAAATCCGGCAGCCTGAGCGAGTTTCTGCGGGGAAACGGCTACCGTCTCCACACGGCGGTGACCTTCTTCGTCCCACATGACCTTTTCCAGCTTCGACCGTTCTTCGGGTGTCGCCAGATATCCGCCCTCATTTTTAAGGGCCGCCACCATTTTGTCGTAGAGTCCGCCGTAAATGACGAGGTTGCCGTCGGCGGAGCAACCGGAGCCGAAGTCGGAGGTTTTGCTGATCCGCGTGTTCCGCGCCGCGATCTCCACGTCGGTGGTTTCGTCGAAGATCATGGTGGCGTTGCCGGCTCCGGAACAATAGGCGGGTTTTCCGGAACTGTGCGCGGCCTTCGTCATGGCAGGGCCGCCCGTGGCCATAATGAGGTCTCCCATTTTCATGATCTGGTTCACCACCGCCATGTTGGGGTCCGTGATGCACTGCAGAAAATCCTCGGGCTCACCGATGGCCTTCAGCGCCTCCCGCATCAGGCGAACAACCTCGAAGGTCGTTTTCTTCGTGCGGGGATGAGGGGAGAAAATGGCGACGTCGCGGGCCTTCAGCGTATAAATCGCGGTGACGATGGGCGTGAGTTCGGGGTTGGTCATGGGAATCAACGAAACGATGAGCCCCGCCGGTTTCGCGTAACGAACGAGCCCTTTTTCGGGGTTGATCTCCACAATTCCCACGCTTTTCTGACGCAGAGCGTCGCGCAGCACTCCCAGAATCTTGTGTCGCTTGCCGTAGCGCCCGGCGCGGTCGCCGGAACCGCTTTCATCGACTCCCATGTGGCAGACCCGCTCGAAATCCCGAGGATTTCCCGCTGCCCAGGCCACCGCCTGGCACATGCGGTCCACCCTTTCCTGAGTGTAATTTTCGATAATCGCCTGTGCCTTTCGTGCGCGTTCCACAAGCTCTTCAAGCATTTTCAAATCTTCAGGTATTATTTCCTTTGCCATTTCATCTCGCTCCTTCCAACCGCTTATTCGATTCCGTGCTTTTTCATGTAAGCCTTTGCCGTGACAAGGCAGCGTCGCGCATGTTCGACGGCGCCCAATTTCGAAACTTTTTCAAGATGAGGTAATTCGATGGAAAAAAGAACATTTTCGGGAAGTTTCTTCACAATTCCGGCGATGTCGATGGCTCCTTCGCCGACGTAGTCGCGGGCGTCGCGTCCAACGCGGATCAGTTCATCTTTATATCCGGGGCTCGATGGATCCGGTATTTCTTTGGGGCCGTCGCAGATGTGCATGAAGCGGAAAAGGTTTTTCGGGCAGTTTTCCAGCTCCGACAAAGAAACGCGGGAACGGTAAAAATGAAGAGTGTCCACGAAAATCGCCGCGTTGGGCTTTTTTACGGCGCTCAAAACGTCGCGGACGCCCTTCAGCGTGCTGACGGCGGCCCAGGTGACGAACTCCAGATTGACAAAAATGCCGTACTGTCCCGCCAGGTCACAGAGTTTTCCGAATTGCTCCAGATAAAAATCTTTTTTGTCGGTCCAAATGCTGCTGATAACGTCTTTGACGCCGAGCCTGGCCGCCGCTTCGAAAGCGCTTTCGTAGCGCCCGACGTCGATGCCCTCGGCGATTCTGGCCAGCTCAATGTCGTTAATCTTCATGCCCGTTTCCTTCAGGGCCTGTTCTGTCAGTTTGAAAAGTTCCGGGTTTTTCGCCAGGTCGAAATCGTATTCCCCTTTGACGCCTTGGCTGATCGGACGGATACCGACCGCGTCGTAGCCGATCAGGCGGGCGTTGTAAATCATCTCGGGAGGGGACCACTGTAAAACCGTGAGCTGCGCAAGAGAATATCTGCGTGTCATGCTTTTTGTCTCCTTTCTCCGTGCTTCTCCGGCATCCTGCGCTCACGCCCGGTGGGACTGTCCGTGTCCGGGGGCGATATATCTGCCGTTTTCTTTTTTGATGAGTTTGCCTTCGCTCACCAGGTCGCTGGGGTTGTAAATGTCGTTGATGTTCCAGCATCCGGGGGTGGGAACGGCGATGTTCTCCATGGGGACGTCCAGCAGCCAGGGTTCGTCGCTGTCCAGCGCGGCTTTAAATGCAGGGGCGAAGGCGTCCGCGGTTTCGATACGCAGGGCTTTTATGCCATATCCGCGCGCCACGGCGGCCCAGTCGGGAGAGTAGGATTTTCCGTCGGGCGTTGTGAATACGGTGCTGAACTTTGTGCCGTAGCTGGAATTCATCAGCCCTGCAATGGTTCCAAAGGCGCTGTTGTTCATGACCACCCATACCACAGGGATATTTTGCTCCACAGCCGTGGCGATGACGGACGGGTTTGTTCCAAAACCGCCGTCGCCAACGAGGGTGATGACTTTTCTGTCGGGGGCGGCCAGTTTAACGCCCAGGAGTGCGGCCGCGCCGAACCCCATCGTGGCAAGGCCGGAGCTGTGGTGAATGGTCCCCGGAACGGTAATGTCGTACTGCTGGGCCATGCCGTTTTTGTTCCAGCCCACGTCGGTGACGATCATTCCGTTTTCCGGCAGAATGGCCTTTACATCGTGCAGAATGCGCTGCGGTGTCATGGGAAAACGTCCGTCTTCGCATATCGCTTTGTTTTCCACCCGGAATTTTGCCTTGAAATCGGCGATTTCTTTTCGAAGTTCCGGCTTTTTTCTGCCCTCGGGCAGGAGGCGTTTCGCTTCTGTGAGAATTTGTCGAAGCGCTGACCTGAGGTCGGCGACGGCTCCGATTTCGACGGGATAGTTCCGTCCGATTTCCGTGGGGTCGATGTCGATCTGGAGGAATCGGGTTTTCGTCTGGTCAAAGGTGACGCCCGGGTACCAGCTTGAGCTGTCAGCCTCGGCGAAACGGGTTCCCAGCGCGAGAATGACGTCCGCGCCGGTGGTCATTCTGTGGGTCAGTTCGAATCCCCAGAACCCCGTCTGTCCCAGCATGAGCGGATGCGCGTCGGACAGGCAGCCATGCCCCATGAGCGTGCGGGAAACGGGAATGTCGAGGAATTCAGCCAGTTCTCTCAGTTCTTCGGAGGCCTCCGCGAGAAGAATACCGCCGCCGGCGTGGAGGACGGGGCGTTCCGCGGCGATCAGCCTTTCGGCGATGACTTTCGCGGTTTCCGGGTCGAGGGCGGGCCGGATTGTACGGGGGCTGTCCATATAAGTCCGCTCAAACAGGTCGGTGTCGATTGCCCGTGAAAACATATCCATCGGAATCGAGATGAGTACAGGTCCTGGCCTGCCGCTTTCGGCCATACGAAAGGCCTTGTCCAGAATGGCGGGAAGAGATTCCGGATCGTCCAAACGCCAGGCGCGCTTGACGAAGGGTTTATATACGTCGTACTGGGCCCCGTCGCAATGCATGTTGACCTCCTGGTGCGGATGGCGGCCGTAGTAATAACTGGGAACATCTCCGGACAGAACCACCATGGGAATGCTGTCAAACGCGGCATTGGCCACGCCGGTGACGGCGTTGAGGATGCCGGGACCCAGATGGGTGATGACAACTCCGGCCTTCTTTTTTACGCGAGCGTATCCATCCGCCGCGAAAGCCGCAATTTCCTCGTGACGGACCGAAATATACCGGATCTTTTTGCTTTTACCCAGCGCAACGAGCATCGCGATCACCGTGTGTCCGGTCAGCCCGAATACATGCTCTACGCCCCGTCTTTCGAGGTAATCGACGATCTGTTCAGAAAGCAGTTTTTTCATAATCTGTGGAGTTCCTCCTCTCAAAATGCAACATCCTCTTCCGCGTCCCAGGTAGTGGACAGTTCGATCGCTGGAAAATGCTTTTAAAAGAAGTTAAAAGAAAAAATTCCATCTAGCAGAATTTATTATTAAAATATAAAAATATGGTCTGTATTGTGAAATTTTTACCATAAGCGTTTTATTTTGTCAAACGTTTTTTTGAATTATTTTTTTGAATAATTTGTTGCGGATTTGCGTTTGTGACGGTAGAGTCATTAATTTTATAAGGGTAAATTATGAAAGAAAAAAATGAAATAAGGAGCTACGCGGAACGATCCAAAGGTTTATAATGACCTTATGAAACGGGGGGATCGCGATGATAAACGTCCTGTTGAACATACAGTTGCCCGATATGTCCGGCGTAAGCGAATTGGATTTGAAAGTCGCGCTGGGGGCAAAGCTGTACGAAACCGAACGGCTTTCTCTGGGACAGGCGGCGGATGCCGCCGGTTTGTCAAAACGTGCTTTTGCCGAATTGCTGGGGCATTATGGCGTTTCTTTGTTCTCCCAAAACGCGGAGGCATTGCGGGAGGATATAGCGAGTGCCTGAAGTCATATCCAATACAAGCTGCCTGATTGCTTTGTCGAATAATGAAATTGTTGCGGGAAAAACAAAAGACGCGGCGATCGTTCAGGTTCAGACGACCGCCGCGTCTTTCGAGACGAGAAGGGGATTATGAGTTTTGTTCCTGAGCTCGGTCGTAGTCGTACTGTAAAGCGTCGTAGCCCTCCTCGCCGGTGCTGATCCGGATTACGTTTTCCACGTCGTAGACGAAGATTTTCCCGTCTCCAACCGATCCGGTGTAAAGCACGGATTTCGCTGCGTTTATGACGGTCTGAACCGGAACCTTGCAGACCACCGTTTCCACTCGAACCTTTGGCAGAAGCGTCATTTCTACCCTGGCGCCCCGATAGAACTCGGTTTTTCCCTTCTGAGCGCCGCAGCCGCTGACCGGATTCACCGTCAGGCCCGTGATGCCGATCCCGTTCAGAGCCTCCTTCAGGGCCTCCAGCTTCGTCGGGTTCGCGTAAATTTCCACCTTGCTCATCTTCGGGTGATTCCCTTCCGAAGCGGGCTTGCGCGCGACGGGTGCGGCCACGGCAGGGGCGGCCTTTTCGGCCTTTCCGTTTCCGGCGTTCAGAACATGGAAGGCTTCGGCCGTGAAGGGCATGAAATCGGCGTAACTGCTGGTCAGGCCGTGTTCGCAGAGATCGAGCCCCTCCAGCTCTTCTTCTCGCGTCACCCGAAGCCCCATCACGGCTCTGATGGTCAAAAAGACCACCAGCATACTCCCGCAGGTCCAGACAGCGGTGGCAACGACGCCCAGAATCTGAATCAGCGTCATGTGAACGCCGCCTCCGTAAAACAGGCCGCCGTCGGTGGCAAAGATGCCGGTCAGAATCGTTCCGGCGGCTCCGCAGAGGCCGTGAACGCCGATAGCCCCCACCGGGTCGTCCACCCGGAGCTTCTGGTCGATGAACTCGATTCCGTACACGAGGACAAAAGCGGCAATCAGACCGATCCAGAACGCGCCGAAGGCGTTCACCGCGTCGCAGCCAGCCGTAATGGCCACCAGACCTCCCAGAGAGCCGTTCAGGGTCATGGAGACGTCGGGTTTCCCGAAGCGAATCCAGGTGATTCCCATGGTGACGACGGTGGCCACGGCCGCGGCCAGGTTGGTGTTGAAGATGATGCTGCCCATGGAGACCAGGGCGTCGTCACCGGTGGCCGAAACGGTGGAGCCGCCGTTGAAACCGAACCAGGCGAACCAGAGAATGAAAACGCCCAGCGCCCCTAAAGTCAGGCTGTGACCTGGAATGGCCTGAACCTTGCCCTCGGAGTTGTATTTTCCGATTCGCGCGCCCAAAAGACAGGCCCCCACCATTGCGGCCAGCCCTCCCACCATATGTACGGCGGTGGACCCCGCGAAGTCGTGGAATCCAAGCTGCATCAGCCAGCCGCCCCCCCAGATCCAGTGTCCGGAGATGGGATAGATCACGGCGCTGATCACTGCGCTGTAGGTGCAGTAGGAGACGAATTTCGTCCGCTCCGCCATGGCACCGGATACGATGGTCGCCGCCGTGGCGCAGAAAACCGTTTGAAACATCAGAAAAACATAGGTATGGAAGGTGGAGCTGTAGTTGCCCTGTACAAAGAAATCAGGACTGCCGATGATCCCTCCCAGGTCCTTTCCGAACATCAGCCCGAAGCCCAGCGCCCAGAAAACCACCGACCCCAGGCAGAAATCCAACAGGTTCTTCATGATGATGTTGCCCGCGTTTTTGGCCCGGGTGAACCCCGTCTCCACCATGGCAAACCCCGCCTGCATAAAAAATACCAGGATCGCCGCCAAAAGCACCCAGATCGTATCGACAGCCGAATACATTTTGTTTCCCCCCATTCGAATTGAATATCGGGATTGTATATTCATTTTTATATTTGTCAAGTATTTTTTAAAAATATATGCTTAAAAATTATTTAGAATTGTATAAAATAAATTTTTTTATATTTTTAGCACATAATTCTTAACACATAAGCAATATGATCTGAAAGAGACGAAAGGGCTTGCCCTGAAAAGATTCTTGTGCTAAACTCCTGCGAATTATTCTTCTCGCCGCAAGTTAATTGCCCCGGAAGAAGGAAAGATAACTAAGGAAAGATAATTCATCACGTCCGTGGGGAAAACGCACCCGACTTTTCCCCTGTATAAATTTTATATTTTTCAATTTCGTTATTTAAAACGAAAAAAAGAAAACGAAAAAGGCGAAAAAGGATTGATGGGAAGGAGATTGGCGGAAATGAAGCAAAAATTAACGCAAAATTCAGAAGAAAAAAACTATGGATCGCCGAGACATCCGGCAACTGGTCTGCCGCCCGCTCAGGGGCTTTACGACCCGAGGTTCGAGCGTGACGCCTGCGGGATTGGGATGCTGGTGAACATTAAAGGCAAAAAATCCCACGCGCTGGTTCGGGACGCCCTGAAGGTCCTGATTAACCTCACCCACAGAGCCGGCGCGGGGGCGGATCCTGCCGTGGGCGACGGCGCGGGGCTCCTCATGCAGATTCCCCACCGTTTTCTCCGGCGCGTCTGCGCCAGTCAGGGGCTGGAGCTTCCAGAAGAAGGCGGGTACGGCGTGGCGATGATGTTCGCCTCTCCGGACCAGGGCCGCCGGGACAGAACCCTTGCCATATTCGAGACAATCGTGCGCTCGGAGGGGCTGGAGATGATCGGCCTTCGTCCGGTTCCCACCTATCCGGAAGCCGTGGGACAGCTGGCCCGGGACATCTGTCCCGCCATCATTCAGGCGTTTATTCGCAGGCCGGAGTCCATGAGCCGGGACGATTTCGAGCGCAAACTGTACGTCATTTCGAAACTGGCCCTCGCTCAGATACGAAATGTAAAATATATCAGTTCGGATCCTTATTTCTACCTCTCCAGCATCTCCTCGCGCACCGTCGTTTATAAGGGAATGCTGGTGCCCGATCAGATCAGCCTCTTTTACACGGACCTTCGTGACGAGGACGTGGAGTCCGCCATAGCGCTGGTTCACTCCCGTTACTCCACCAACACCTTTCCAAGCTGGGAAAGAGCCCATCCCATCCGGTATCTCATCCACAACGGAGAGATCAACACCATTCGGGGCAACGTCAACTGGGTGAAGGCCCGGGAGTCTCTGATGAAGTCGGAAAAATACGGGGAGGACTACGAAAAAATTCTGCCCATTATCAACGAGGACGGCAGCGACTCCGCCATGCTGGACGACTTTCTCCAGTTCATGAAAAACGCCGGCTACAGCCTGCCTCACGCTCTGATGATGGCGATTCCGGAGCCCTGGGAGAAGGACGACTTTATGGACGCCGACAGGAAGGCTTTTTACGAGTATTGCAGCTGCCTCATGGAGCCCTGGGACGGCCCGGCGGCCATTGCATTCACCGACGGGGTCGTGGCCGGCGCGCGCCTGGACCGGAACGGACTGCGCCCTTCCCGGTATTATGTCACCAAAAACGACATGCTGATCCTTTCCAGCGAGGTGGGGGTCCTTCCGATTCCGGAGGAGGACATTCTGAAAAAGAACCGCCTCTGTCCGGGGAAAATGCTTCTGATCGACACGGAGGAAGGCCGCATCATCGAAGACGACGAAATCAAGTCCCGGGTGGCGACCGAGCGGCCCTACAGAAAATGGGTGGAGGACAACGTTCTGGAACTGGAAAATCTTCCCCTGGCGTCGGGCGCCGGTCAGCGGTGGCGGGACGTCATCCAGAGCAAGCGCTCCGCCAACTCTCCCATCCCCGGGGAGAAGGCCCTGCTGAAGCAGTTCGTGGGCCTGGAGTCCCTGTTTGTCCACACGGAAAACGCGGAGCCGCTCCCCTTCGATCTGGTCGAGTCGGAAAAAATTTTCGGCTACACCTGGGAGGACCTGAACCTCACACTGAGGCCCATGAGCGAAAAAGGCGAGGAACCCATCTCGGCCATGGGGGTCGACGCGCCTCTGGCCATCCTCTCCGAGCGGCCTCAGCTCCTTTACAACTATTTCAAGCAGATGTTCGCGCAGGTCACGAATCCCCCGCTGGACGCGCTCCGAGAGGCCAACGTCACATCCTCCGGCGTGCAGTTCGGCAGCGAGGGAAACCTGCTGGACCCCGGGCCGGAAAACTGCCGCATGATCCGCGCCGCAACGCCGATCCTTTCCGACGACGAGCTCCTGAAGCTTCGCAATATCGACGAAAAGGGCTTCCGAAGCGTGACTCTGCCCATGCTCTTCAGCGCCCGGGCGCAGGGCGGTCTTAAAAAGGCGCTGGACGATCTTTTCTTCGCCGCCGACATCGCGGTGGAGAGCGGCTACAACATCCTGATCCTCTCCGACCAGGGGGCGGATGAAAACAGAATTCCCATTCCCTCGCTGCTGGCCGGAGCTGGTCTGCATCATCATCTGATACGCAACAAAACCCGACCCTCCGTGAGCATCGTTCTGGAGTCCGGAGAACCCAGAGAAACGCACCATTTTGCGGCGTTGGTCGGATACGGCGTGGACGCGGTGAACCCCTGGCTGGCATACCGGGTGGTGGAGGACATGAGCGCGGACCCGGAAATGGCGCTTCGGAACTATCGGGACGCCCTCACGAAGGGTATCGTCAAAACGGCGTCGAAGATGGGCATTTCCACCGTCCGCAGTTACCACGGAGCGCAGATTTTCGAGGCCCTCGGGGTCAGCGAGGAGGTGGTGAACGAGTATTTCACCGGGACGGTCACCCGTATCGGAGGCGTCACCCTGAAGGAAATCGAGGCCGAGGCCAGAGCCAGGCACGGGGAGGCCTTTGCCCCGGGACAGAAAACGCTCTGTCCGGGCGGCGATCTGAAATGGCGCAGTGACACCACCCGCAGCCTCGAAATTCCGGCCTTTCGAGGGGTTTCCCTGTTGGGAGACAACTCCCTGAACTCGGCGGAATACCACCTTTTCAACCCCGAAAACATTTATTACCTTCGGGAATCCTGCCGGACTGGCAACTATGAAATGTTCAAAAAATTTACCGCCAACGTCGCCAGCCGTTCGGACGTCATGAAAAATATTCGCAGTCTGCTGAACATGGTGACCCGAAGCAAGCCGATCCCGCTGGAGTCGGTGGAGCCGGTGGAGAGCATCGTCAAACGGTTCAAAACGGGGGCCATGTCCTACGGCTCCATCAGCCCGGAGGCCCACGAGTGCATCGCCATCGCCATGAACCGGCTGCGGGGGAAGAGCAACACGGGCGAGGGTGGAGAAATTCCGGAACGATGGGAAAAGCGTGAAAACGGCGACGACGCGTCCAGCGCCATCAAGCAGGTGGCCTCGGCCCGCTTCGGCGTCAGCATCGCCTACCTCACCAACGCCGTGGAGATTCAGATCAAAATGGCTCAGGGGGCCAAGCCGGGCGAGGGCGGTCATCTGCCGGGCAGCAAGGTGTATCCCTGGATCGCCAGAGCGCGGAACTCCACGCCGGGGGTGGACCTGATCTCCCCTCCGCCTCACCACGACATCTATTCCATCGAGGATCTGGCGCAGCTGATTCACGATCTGAAGAACGCCAACCGGCACGCCCGAATCAACGTCAAGCTCGTTTCCGAGGCGGGAATAGGCACCATCGCGGTGGGAGTCGCCAAGGGGCTGGCCGACGTCATCCTGATCAGCGGCTACGACGGCGGAACCGGCGCCGCCCCCCGAAGCAGCATTCGTCATACCGGACTCCCCTGGGAGCTGGGGCTTGCCGAGGCCCATCAGACCCTGCTGCTGAACAATTTCCGCAACAGAGTCACCCTGGAGGTGGACGGGAAACTGCTCACGGGACGGGACATCGTCATCGCGGCTCTGCTGGGGGCGGAGGAGTTCGGGTTCGCCACCTCCGTTCTGGTCGTCCTGGGGTGCAACATGATGCGGGTCTGCAATCTGGACACCTGCCCCGTGGGCATCGCCACCCAGAATCCGGAGCTTCGGAGGAAATTTCAGGGTAAGCCCGAGCACGTGGAGAATTTTATGAAATTTCTGGCGCAGGAGGTTCGCGAGTGGATGGCGCTCCTTGGCGTGCGCAACTTCAACGACCTGATCGGCCACGCGGAACTGCTGCGGGTCAAACACAAAATCTACACCGAAAAGGCCAGAACCATCGACCTGTCCGGACTTCTTTTCCAGCCCTCGTCCATCGAGAGCCGGGAAGAGCGTTACTTCCACTTTCCGCAGGAACACATGCTCCAGAGGTCTCTGGACAAAAACACGCTCCTGCCTCTGTGTTTCCCGGCCCTCACCCGAAACGCGGGAAGTCCGGAGAAAATCACCTCTCACCTCCACATCGACAACACGAACCGGACCATTGGCAGCATGCTTTCCGGCGACATCACCCGGGCTTTTGGAATCGACGGGCTGCCGGAGGATACGGTGCACCTGACCTTTGACGGCTCGGCGGGGCAGAGCTTTGGGGCCTTCCTCGCGCCGGGGGTGACTCTGGAGCTTCACGGCGAGGCCAATGACCACGTGGGAAAGGGCCTGTCGGGAGGGCGGATTATTGTCATGCCGCCGGAAGGGGCCAACGACGACGCTTCGCCCGGTTACGCGGAGAAGGAAGAAAACGTCATCATCGGCAACGTCGCCCTGTACGGCGCGACTTCCGGAGAAGCTTGGATTCGAGGCGTGGCCGGGGAGCGGTTCTGTGTCAGGAACAGCGGAGCCACCGCCGTTGTGGAGGGAATTGGAGACCACGGCTGCGAGTATATGACCGGCGGGTTCGTCGTCGTCCTCGGGCCCACGGGCAGGAACTTCGCCGCGGGCATGTCCGGGGGCGTGGCCTGCGTCTGGGACCCCAAAGACCAGCTGAAGCACCGGGCCAACCTGGGTCTCGTCAGCCTGACGAACCTCAGCGATGAGGACGCGGAGCTTCTAAAAAAGATTCTCGAACGCCACCTGACCTTTACCGGCAGTCCCAAGGCCCGAACGATTCTGGAGGACATGGACCGGTATCGCGGCGAGTTCGTCAAGGTCATCCCCTACGCCTACCGCAAAGCCCTGGCGGCGATGGAAGGCGCCAGAAACGCGGTTCCCGACGTGGACGCCGAAGCCGGAGCGGAGGTCGTCGCGGAAAGCGGAAACGTACTGGAAACGGCCGCGCCCGTCTCGGAGATGACCCGGGACTGACCCCGGCGGCAGAAGGGGAAGAGGTGTAAACAAATGGGAAAACCCACAGGATTTATGGAATACGAAAGAGTCGAATCTGCGCATCGACCGGTCAAAGAGCGGATCGGCGACTATTTCGATCTGGTTCTGCCGCCGGACCGGGAGACGATTACAAGGCAAAGCGCCCGTTGCATGGACTGCGGAGTGCCCTTCTGCCACGCGGGAATTCTGGTGGAGGGGTCTTCGATTGGTTGTCCTCTGGGGAATCTCGTCCCGGAGATCAACGACCTCGTTTACCGAGGGGACGTGGAAGCCGCCTACGCGCGCATGACGATGATGCATCCCTTTCCGGAGTTCACGTCCAGGGTCTGTCCCGCCCTTTGCGAGGGCTCCTGCACGCTGGGAGAACATGAACCCGCCGTGACGATTCGGGACATCGAACGGTACGTGGTGGACACCATGCTGGACGGCGGGAAACTCCGTCCCCGCCCGCCGCGGAGCCGCACGGGACGGCGAGTGGCGGTGGTGGGGTCCGGGCCTTCGGGGCTGGCCTGCGCTGACGTTTTGAACCGGCTGGGCCATCAGGTCACGATCTTCGAGAGGGCCAACCGCCCCGGCGGACTTCTGACCTATGGCATTCCCAACATGAAGCTCGAAAAATCTCTCGTCGATCAGCGGATTCAGATCATGGCCGAGGAAAACGTGACCTTCGTCCTGAACGCGGAGGTGGGGCTGGACGTTCCGGTTATACGGCTGATGACCGAGTTCGACGCGGTGGTCCTCTGCTGCGGCGCGACAAACGAGCGAAAACTCGACGTCCCCGGCTGCGACCTGAAGGGCGTTTACACGGCGATACCCTATCTGACGGCGTCCACGAAGCGCCTTCTGGACCCCAACAACGCCGTTCTGCCGGGCCTGAGCCTGAGAGGGGCGGAACCCTCGTCTCTGGACGCCCGGGGTCGGAAAGTGGTGGTGGTGGGCGGAGGCGACACCGGCACGGACTGCGTCGGCACCGCCATCCGTCAGGGAGCTGAAAGTGTGGTGCAACTCGAAATTATGCCGCCTCTTCCGGAATGTCGCGCTCCGGAGAACCCCTGGCCCCTCTGGCCTCGGGTTTTCCGCACCGATTACGGACACTGCGAGGCCCGGGAGCTGTTCGGGGCGGATCCGAGACGCTTTTCCACCACCCTTCGGGAAATACATGGCGAGGGAGGAAGGGTGTCCTCCGTGACCGCCGTGGAGGTCGAATGGGGCACTGAAGGCGGACGCAGGGTTCCCCGACCCATTCCCGGAACGGAGTTCGAACTGGAGGCCGATCTGGTGGTGACCGCCATGGGCTTCACCGGCCCTGAGCGCACTCTCATCGACCAGCTTCAGCTGGAGGTCGACGGGCGGGGCTGTGTTCGGGCGGGAGATAACGACTACAAAAGCAGCCTGCTGACGGTTTTTGCCGCCGGAGACATGCGTCGTGGCCCCAGTCTGGTGGTTTGGGCTCTGAGAGAAGGTCGCAACGCCGCTCTCTCCTGTGATCGCTATCTGAACGAGCGACAGGGATTTTAGAGCAAACATGAACAGGACAACCCTGCGGAGCGGCTTCGAAAAAGAGGCTGTTCCACAGGGTTGCGTTGAATCCGAAGGTCAGTCGGGCCGTATATTTTATTAATTCTGCCTGCTCTAATTTGAAATATTACATAAATATTACATCGCGCCTATTTTTGCGTAAGTATCCGCAAGAGTGGCACCTTTCAGCAAATTTTCTCTGACGGTATCCTCTTTTTTAACAATTTCCAGCGCCTTCGTGAATACCTCTTCCGCTATATCCTGAGGGATGATGGCCACGCCGTCGAGATCGGCGAAAATGTAGTCGCCGGGGTTGATCAGAACGCCGTCTATTTTGATCGGAATTTTGCACTCGCTGACCTCACAGCGCCCTTTGGAGGAGAGGGGCAAACTTCCCTTGTAATACAGAGGGAAACCCATTTCCTTCATTTTGCGCAGGTCGCGGGATCGACCGTCTATCAGCGCGCCTGCGCCTTTTTTCACCTGTATGGCCGTCGCCAGCAGCTCGCCCATGAGAGCGCAATCGTATTCACCCCGCGTAACGAGCACGTAAACCTCGCCCTCCGAGATTTGGTCGATGACTTTGCACTGGGCGGTGAGCGGATTTTCCGGCATGGAATAGACCTGCGTCCCGATACTGGTGAAAGCGCGGCCAAAAAGGACCACGTCCGGATCCAGAGGGCGGAACTGATCCCCCAGCGCCTGGTGTTTGTAGCCCAACTGGTCCATCACGTCGCAAAGAATAGCTGTATAAAGAGTGTTTTTTAAATATTCATGTGTATATTCCATAAAAGTGCCCCCGCCTTCAGCGTTCACTTAGCGGCTTCGATCATTTTGAGATA
>JAISUO010000074.1 GCA_031272035.1 Synergistaceae bacterium | reverse complement strand
TTTCCCTATAGCCCCAGCGCTTCCGTGACCGGCGCGTAAAAATGCTTTTTCATCAGGTCCAGAGCGCCGTGGGTATCGTAACCGGACCAGAGCGGGTCGGAGTCCGGAGAGAGTCGCAGGGGCATGTTGGCCTCGACAAAGTCCCGGTTGACGGGGGACTGCATCGCCTCTCCCTGCTCTTTGAGCCGTCTCACCGCGTCCTCCGCGGCTTTCTCCAGACCTCCGGCGGCCACGGCTCGCCCCTCCTCGCCGAAACGCTCCAGCAGAACCTCGAAAATGTAATGATAAATCCGGATGCAGAGGGAACCAAAGCCGCTTTTGGCCTCCGCTTTGGGCAGAGAGGCGGAAGGTCCGGTGTAGTGGGGATCGTACTCCTCGAAACAGACCGGCCGCAGGTTTTCCGGAAGGTGCTCCGGCCGCAGAATGATGTTGAAGCTGCAATACTCGTCGCCATCCTGAGTCAGGGTGCGTCCCAGATTGACCCGGGTGTATCCGTAGGCGTAAGCGCTGTAGCAGGCCGGATGAAATTCCTCACAGTAAAGCCGGCCAACGGCGCGCAGGTTATGGGCCCTCCAGACGTCCGCCATGGGACAGGCCAGGGTGTGAGAAATGCGCTCCTGCGGGATCAGGGCGAGGCGGTCGCGCCCGAAACGCGGGTCCGACGGGAGGTCGCTGCCGACGCTGAACAGGTTTTTCATATTGATTTTATAGTTGGCCGCCAGCTGGGCCTCTCTTCGTTTCGTTCCCCGATCCCTGCCAAAACGCCGAACTCCCTCGCGCAGCGCGGATTCTCCCTTCAGCCCGAGGCGCTCAATGACGTGCCCTCCCAGAATGCCGTAAAAAAGGGTGTAGCTGTCCTGCAAATTGATGACGTTCATCTCTTTGACGGTGAACACGATTCGTCACTCCTTTCGTCCGACATTCTGTTCGACCCACAGGCCGAGAGGGGCGCGGAAATTTACGCCGATAAACTCCTCAAGGGCCGGATCGTTTGAACCCGCCCCGGAGTGCAGCGGACAGTTTTGGGAGACGAAAGCGGCCGTCAGGGGCGCTCCAACGGCGTCGGCCCGCTCCGCCATAAACGCGGCGATTTCCCGGGCCGCCAGCCGCAGACCTTCGGCAACCGCGCGCCGGGCGTCTCCGCGCTCCTCATCGCACACCGCATTGAAAGCGGCGACCAGCATCGCGGCCAGCCTGTTCCAGCGGACCGACGCGTTCGGAGCCGTTTCGGGCTTTATTCCGTCTTTTCGGGCGGCGTCCCCTTCGAAAGCCCGGACCTGTTCCTCGTTCATGTTGGCGGGCCGGAGATAATCGGCGAAACGGCAGCTGTTTTCTCCCCGCCGGTCGAGGATCTCCGACAGATTGGCCTGACCGACGCCCTCGGTGTAGGCCTCGATGCAGGCGTAAGTAAACTCCTCGCAGAAACAGAGGGCAAGCTCCCGTCCTTCTTCGACGTTCCGGAAAAACGCGGGGCCGCGAAAACGGACCATCTCGCGGAAGGGGCAGGTTACGACGTCAAACAGGGCTTCCTGTTCGTCAAGACGCTGAACGTCGAGCCGAAACCGCGGATCGTCGTACCGGATGACCGGCAGCTCGTAAAAACTTTTCAGGCTGGTCCCGATGCGCTTTTCCACGTGGGCCTTCCGTTCGAGGGCTCCCACTTCGGAACCGTAGCGATGGACGGCGCGGCGAATCAGCCTTTTCCCCTCCTGTCCGTAAAATTCAGTCAGTTTCCGGGCTGTGGAAAAATAGAGCAGAGTCCAGCAGTCCTGCAAATTTTGTGGTTCGATGTCGACGACGCTGTTCATCATTTCGCCCCTTTTTGTATCCAGTTTTTAAAGATCCACGTTCACGATGTCTTCCAGCGTTTTGTCCAAAGATCGCCGCAGCTCGTCCTTTATGCAGGAAAAGAGCAGACGGCGCCTCTGTTCAAAGTCAATTTCCGGTTCGGGAACCTCCAGAACCGGCTTCCGGTCCGGATCGTACCCGTCGAAACAGCGCTTCCGGTCCGGCAGGTCCAGGTTGGCCGGCCTCAGATACACGGAAAAACGGCAGTGCTCGTCGCCGGGATTGGTCAGAACCCTCGTCATATTGATCTGCACCGCGTCCCCGATTGCCGAGTGAAAATACGCCGGGTAAAACTCCTCGCACCAGAGCTGTCCCAGGTGTCGTTTTTCGCGCTGGTTCCACAGTTCCGCGTGAGGACATCTCACGATATTGACGAAAAGCTGCTGTTCCGTGTGTTCGATCCACTCCTTGTCCGTCCGGACGCCGACGGGAAAAGGCCCCCGGAGGTTCGCCGCCGTTTTCAGGCTGGTTTTCAGCCCGCATTTTTCGAGAAAGGCGCGTTTTTCACGACCCAACAGGGCGGCGTATTGCCGGACGCCCTCCCGTAAAACGGCTCGACCCCTCATGCCGAAGGACTCCTCCAGCGATTCGGCGATCTGCCGGTACAGATGAGACCACCTGTCCTGAGCCTCGTCCGAACAAAGCGCTTTGAGCGGCGTCACAGCGCCGGGCATTTCAGCTTCAGGCCGCATCGAGTCCAAGCTCCTTTCGTATCGTCAGGCAGTAGTTTTCGAAAAGCAGGGACTGAGCCCCCAGCGCGCAACAGGCCTCCGGCAGAGTTTCGTCGCCGGGGGACGGGCCCAGGGAAAGGGGGTGATGCCCTTCGAGAAAGCCCTCGTCCACCACGCGCTCCGTCGATCGGGCGATTTCCGCGAAAACCCGCGCCTGCTCCACGGCGGCGGCTCTCAGGCCGCTTCCGACCAGGCTTCTGGCGTCGTCCTCCCCCCAGCGCTCAGCGGCGGTTTCCAGAAAGTGAAAGTACATCTTAATCCAAAGCGCCCTGAATCCGGATTTTCCCTCCGGTTTGGGCATCTCGCGGTCGGGTTTGACGTATCCCTCGTCGTACTCCTCGAAGCTGAGCCGCCGTTCCTCATCGGTGAGATTTTCGGGGCGGTACGTGTGGTAAAAACAGCAGCGATCGTCGCCGTCCTGGGTGAGCGTCCGGCTCAGATTCACCTTCGTTTTCCCGAATCCGAAGGCCTGATAGCTGGCGATGTGGAACTCCTCGCAGTAGATTCTCCCGAGATGTTTGGCGTCATATTTTTTCCACACGTCCGCGAAAGAGCAGATCAGCGTGTCGCTGATGCGCTCCTCCCGCGTGCCCCGCAGCACCTTCGCCGTGAAACGCGGTTCTCCCGGACGGTCCCGTCCCTCCGAAAACAGGGTGGCCAGGTTGATTTTAACGTTATTCTCCAGGAGCCGCCGGCGGTTCGACAGCCCGCGGTCTCTGCCGTAACGGCGGACCGCCTCGCGCAGGACTCTTTCTCCCTCGAACCCGCCCTTTTCCAGCAGCTCGCGCGCGATAAAGGTGTACATAATCACCCAACTGTCCTGAAGACTTTCCAGCTCGATTTCCTTAAACCTGTTCATCGTTCCTCCTGTGCGGGACGCGGGTTCGGCGTCAGCCCAAACAGCCGACGCGGAAACAGGCGACTTTGTGCCCGCTTTCGACCTCCTGCAGACGGGGCTCGCCCTGCCGGCAGCGTTCATCAGCGTAAAGACAGCGATTGCAAAAGCGGCATACAGGCTCCGGCTCCACGGGGGAGGTTATCTCGCCCTTCAGCAGCACGCGCTGGCGCTTTTTCTTCAGATTGGGAACCGGTATGGCGGAAAGCAGGGCCTGAGTGTAGGGATGAAGCGGGTTGGAGAACAGCAGTTCCGCAGGCGCCGTTTCGATGATCTCCCCCAAATACATGACGGCGATGTTGTCCGAAAAATGGTTGACCACGCTCAGGTCGTGCGTGATGAACAGGTAAGCCAGACCGGTTTTTTCCTGAAGTTCCTTCATCAGATTGAGAATCTGGGCCTGTATGGAAACGTCGAGGGCCGAAACCGGCTCGTCGCAGACCACGAATTTCGGGTTCAGGGCGAAGGCCCGGGCGATTCCCACGCGCTGCCGCCGACCCCCGTCGAGTTCGTGGGGATAAGCGTTCATCAGGCGCTCCGCCAGTCCCACGGTCTCCATGATTTCCACGACTTTTTCCATGCGCTCATATTTGTCCGGAATCAGGCCGTGCAGTTTCAGGGGTTCTTCGATCGTTTCGCTGATCGTTTTCCTGGGGTTGATGGAGGAAAAGGGGTCCTGGAAAATGATCTGCATTTCCCTGCGCTTTCGCCTCATTTCGTCGGCGCCGTATTTGCGGATATCGTGTCCCTCGAAAAAAATTTCCCCCTCTGTGGCCTCGATCAGGCGGAGAATGACCCGGCCGGCCGTGGACTTGCCGCACCCGGACTCTCCCACCAGCCCCATGGTTTCGCCGCGGTTGAGCGTGAAACTGACGTTGTCCACCGCGTGAAGCAGGCCCTTGGGCGTTTTGAAATATTTTTTTATGCCGCGCACATCCAGCAGAACCTCGCTCATCTGCGTGAAAGCCTCCCTTCCACGGCGTCCCGGTCGTAGAGGTGGCATCGGACGAAATGCTTTTCTCCGCGAAACGCCCTGCCGGGTTTTTCCTTTTCGCATATCGGCATGGCGTAGGCGCAGCGCGGGTGAAAAGCGCAGCCTCCCGGCAGATTGGTGGGGTCGGGCATCAGGCCCTTGATGGGTTTGAGCCGGACCGTCCGGTTGTCCAGATCGGGGAGTGAGTTGAACAGGCCCTCCGTGTAAGGATGACGCGTGTTTTCGAAAACATCCTCCAGGCTTCCGTGCTCCAGAACGGTTCCGGCGTAAATGACGGAAACGTCGTCGCAGATCTCGGCCACCACACCCAGATCGTGGGTGATCATCAAAAGGGACGTGCGGTACCGCGCCCGAAGCTCCTTCATCATTTCCAGCACCTGGGCCTGAATCGTCACGTCCAGGGCGGTCGTGGGCTCGTCGGCGATCAGCAGGGACGGCGAGCAGGCGAGAGCGATGGCAATCACCACCCGCTGCCTCATTCCGCCCGAAAACTGATGAGGATATTCACGGCCCCGGCCCCCCGGTATGCCCACCATCTCCAGAGTTCGGCGCGCCTTTTCCAGCGAGTCCTGCCGGGAGAGGTTTTCGTGGATTTCAATGCTTTCAGCGATCTGATCCTCGACGGTGAACACCGGATTGAGCGCCGTCATGGGGTCCTGAAAGATCATCGAAACCTGACGGCCCCGAAGGTCGTCCATTTCTTTCTCTGATTTGGAGAAGACGTCTTCGCCGTAAAGCATGATACGTCCCCCCGTCACCCGACCGGGCGGTTCGGGGATCAGGCGCAGAACGGACAGGGCGGCTGTCGTCTTTCCCGCTCCCGTCTCGCCCACCAGTCCCAGCGCTCTGCCGCTTTCAATCGCCAGGTCCAGACCGTTCACCGCGTGCACCGTTCCCTCGTCCGTTCGATATTCGACGGAAAGGTCCTGAATTTCCAGCGCCAGCCTTCCTGAGTCGTTCATGACCGCGCCTCCGTCATTTCAGCCTGGGGTCGAGAGCGTCACGAAGCCCGTCGCCCAGAAGGTTCAGCGACAGAATCGTCAGCATCATGGCCAGTCCGGGGATGAAGGTCAGATAACTGTAGTCGCGGATGTAGGCGCGGCCCAGCGACAACATGCTTCCCCACTCCGGAACCGGCACGCGCACGCCCAGACCGAGGAAACTGAGCGCGGCCGCGTTGGTTATCGCCGTCGCCGCGCGAATCGCGATCTGCACGATGACGGGGCTCAGAACGTTCGGCAGCACGTGCCCGAAGATGATCGTGCCGTCTTTGGCCCCAAGGGCCCGGGCGGCCTCGATGTACTCCAGATCCCGAACGCTCAGGACGGAACTGCGCACCACCCGGGCGAACGAGGGAATTTGGGCGATGGCCAGGGCGATGATCATGTTCCGGATACTCGCTCCCAGGGCGGCGACGATGACGATGGCCAGCATCGTCATGGGGATGGCCATCAGGATGTCGATACACCTCATGATGACGTTGTCCACCGTCTTTCCGTAGTATCCCGCCACAGCCCCAAGGATGGTTCCCACCGTCAGGCTGATGGCCACCGACGAAAAGCTGATCAGAAGCGAGCGGCGTCCTCCGTGAAGCACCCGCGCCGCCACGTCGCGCCCCAGGTCGTCGGTCCCCAGAATATGGCCCGGGGAAAAGGGAGGCTTCAGGCGCTCCGTGATGTTCTGTTTGATGGCGCAGGTTTCGTAGTCGTAGAAAAAGTCCGCCGAGCAGACGGCAGCGATGATAATCGTGAGGCAGATCATCCCGATCAGCGAGTTTTTGTTGCGCCTGAACCGGCGCCACACGTTGGCGCTCTGACTGTTTTTTTTGTACTGTCTGAAGCGATTTGCTCTGGCCTTGTCGATTTCAGAAGCCATAAGAAGCCATTCCTTTCCAGTGTCAGGAGTACTGCGCCCTGATGCGGGGATCGACCAGTCCGTAACACAGGTCGATAATCAGGTTCAGCACAGAAAAAATGATCGTGAGGAGAATGACGCAGCCCAAAACCATCGGCGTGTCGCGCTGATTGATGGCCTCTACCATGAGTCTGCCCAGTCCGGGCCAGGCGAAAACCGTTTCCACCAGCACCGAGCCCCCCAGAAGCTGACTCATCTGAATGCCGATGACGGTGATGGTGGGAATCAGCGCGTTGCGGAAAGCGTGTTTGTGCACGACTTTTGTGCGGGCGACGCCCTTGGCCAGAGCGGTGCGGATATAATCCTGCCGGATGGTCTCCAGCATGGACGATCGGGTCGTTCTCGCCACGGTGGACATGTTCACGAAGGAGAGACAGATGGCGGGCAGAATGTAGCTGCGCCAGCTTTGGGCCCCCGCGACGGGCACCCATCGAAACTTCAGGGAAAACTGCAGAATGAGCAGCAGCCCCAGCCAGAAAACGGGCATGGAAATTCCGATCAGGGTGATGATCATGCTGAGGTTGTCGAAAATGGTGTTCTGTTTGACGGCCGCCAGAATCCCCAGCGGGATGGACAGCACCACGGTCAGAACGGCGGCCACGACGGCGAGTTTGACGGTGTAGGGGAAACGCGACGCGATCTCGGAGGCCACGGAGCGGTTCTTTATGTAGGAGGTGCCGAAATCGCCCTGCACGAACCGCGTCATATACCGCACGTACCGCAGAAGAACCGGGTCGCGCAGCCCCATTTCGACGCGAAGTTTCTCAACGGCCTCCTCCGGTGCGGCCTCGCCGAGAATCTGCCTCGCCGGGTCGCCCGGGGCGAGCTGCATGATCACGAAAACCAGCAGCGTCACCCCCAGCACCACAGGAATCAGTGTGATGATCCGTTTGACGATATATCGGATCATATTTTCATGTCCACCCGGGTCAATCCGTCCAGCGGGCGGTATGGAAACGCATATAGCCCGTGGCGCTCGACACGATGCCCTTCAATTTGGCGTTGTAGGCGCGGAAGTACTCCCCCTGCCAGAGAGACGGCTGAATGGCGAGGTCGTTGACTCGCTCGACGATTTTGTGGATGAGGTCAAGGCGTTTATCGGCGTCCAGCTCGGATTTCATCTGCGCGATCAGGTCGTCCACCAGCTGGTCGTTGCAGGCGCCTGCCACGGACTTGCGTTTGCTGCTGTGGTAGCGCATGACGTAGGTGAAGGCGTTGGACGGGGACCAGGATGTGATTCCGGACACGTAATCGCCCGAGGCTCTTTTTGCGTGCCAGGTCGCCGTTTCGACGGAGACGACGTCAACCTTGATTCCCACCTGGGCGAGGCTGTCCTGAATGATCGTGGCCACGCGCACGAGTTCGTCGGTCCGGACCAGAATCGGCAGGATCACCGTGGTGGGGTCGCCTCCCCACTTTTTGAGCAGTTCTTTGGCGAGGGCGACGTCGTAGGGTTTGGCGTTTCCGTCCCAGGAACCCCAGTAGCCCATGGGAATCGAGGAGTAACTGGGAACTCCGTAGCCGTTCAGAGCGCCTGCGATGAGGGCTTCCCGGTCAATGGCGCAATGAATGGCGTTGCGCAGATCGACGTTGTCGAAGGGAGCGATGTCGGTGTTGATGCACAGATAGAAGTTTTCCACGCTGGCCAGCTGGTCCACGTAAAACTCCGGGTTGCTTTTCAGCCGCTGTACGTCCGCCGTTTCCACATGGTAGATGGCGTCCACCTCTCCGACCTCAAGAGCCAGGGTGCGGGAAGTGCCCTCCGGAATGATCCTCCAGGTGATGGTTTTGATGCTGGGCTTTTCCGTTGCGTCCCAGTAATCATCGAATTTTTCGAGAGTGATGTGGTTGCCCTTGCTCCACTCCACGAACTTGTAGGGGCCCGTTCCCACGGGGTTGGAGCTGAAATCGTGACCGCTCTCCAGCAGGTCTTTGGGAAGGATGTAGTTGAAGTGATAGGCCAGGTCGTAAAGCAGGTTGGAGTACGGCTGTCTCAGAGTGAACTTCACCGTATATTTGTCCACCGCTTCCACTTTCTCGATTTCCTCGGTGTAGGGAATGGTCGCGGGGTACTTCTTCGCGTTGGCGATGCTGGCGATGACGTCTTCCGCCGTAAACTCCCTTCCGTGATGGAATTTTACGCCCTTATGCAAATGGAAGAGCCATTCCGTGTCGCTGGGGTTCTCCCAGCTCTCGGCGAGGTCGGGAACAACGTTGAGCGTCTCAGGATCCGCCTTCACCAGCAGGTTGTTCGTCAGCAGGTGAATGTAAATGGTAGCCAGCGAATCGTTGTCCACTGTGCTCAGAGAAGGCGGCTCAATCGCCGTCGCGATGGTGAGAGAGTCCTTTGCCGCGGCTTCCCCGCAGCCCGTCCAAACAAGCCCCGTCACAACCGTCACAATGACAAAGATCCACACAAAATAGCCTGCACCTCGATTTTGCTTCATTACTTACCACTGTCCTTTCCATATTTTAGTTTAATTCGTATCAGTGTACTAAATATGTAAATTACGTCAAGCCTAAAAAATTCCATGGTATCACTCAGTGTTCCGGCTGTCTGTTCAACGGGTATCATTTGTTATAATAAGCTATCCTGGAGAACCGGAACGTTTTTAACTCACAGAAGGAGGGGTATTCGTGAAGAACAAAGGGACGTCATTGTTGGTGAAAATCAG
>JAISUO010000073.1 GCA_031272035.1 Synergistaceae bacterium | reverse complement strand
GGGCCTTGAAGATGCGAACCACGTTGGAGAGCTTCTGTCCCTCGCTGACGGCGCAGGCCTCCTCCAGAGTCAGCACGGTGCGCTGGGCGGTGATGACGTTGTTGAAATCCGTGAGCCCGTTCCGGTATTTATCGTCGGCGGTAAAAAGCGCGTTTCGCGCCGCCTCCAGTCCGGAGCGCAGGGAGTCGTTCCGCCGATACTCCTGCACGTTGGCCGTCAGGGCGTTGCGCACCTCCGCCACAGCCCCCAGCACGGTCTGTTCGTAGGCCAGAAGATACTGCTCCTGACGGGCCGTCTGAACCTGAATATTCTTTCGAATCGCACCGGCGTGGAAAATGGGCAGGGAGATCTGAGGGCCGAAACTCCAGAGTTTGGAGTCCGCGTCGAAGAGACTGCCCGAACCGGGCGTGGTGAACCCAATGGCCCCCGTCAGCCTGAACTTCGGCCACAGGTCCGTCCGGGCGGATTTCTTGCGGGCAATCTGGGCCAGAAGCTGACGCTCCGCCCTTCGAACATCCGGCCTCTGACGCAGGGCCTCGGCAGGGATTCCCAGCAGCTTCGCGCCGGGAACCTTCGGCAGAGGCCCGGGCCGTCCCAGTTCATCCGAGAGACTTCCCGGCACCTCCCCCACCAGAATCGCCAGAGTGTTCAGCGTCGATTCCAGACTGGTCTCCAGAGGCGGAATTGAGGCCCGGGTTTGCTCCGTGGTGAACTGCGCCTGACTCAGGGCCAGAGAGTCCGAGAGCCCCGCGTCGTACCGGGAGCGCACCATGTCCAGAGTCTCCGTCTGAAGGGACAGGTTCGCCTCCGCGATTCGAAGCCGCTCCTGAAGGGTCCGGAGGGACAGGTAGTTCAGCGCCACCTCCGAGGACAGGGAAACCCACGCGCCGTGCAGAGCGGCGTACTGAGCTTCCAGATCGGCCTGAGCCGCTTTTGTCTCCAGACGCCGGCCTCCAAAAATGTCGATCTCCCAGGTGGCGTCCACCGTCAGACGCCAGAGTTCCACGGGATGTCCCGTCCCCCCCACGTCCGCCGGGGACTCCGAACGTCCCCAGGAATCCGCGTTGGTCAGCCAGGGCATTCGGGCCGCCCGGCTGATTCCCAGCGCGGCGCGGGCCTCCGTGACCCGGGACCGGGCCGCCTGCAGATCCCGATTGTTCTTCAGGGCCAGGTGAATCAGTCGGGTCAGGGTCTCGTCCTCGAAGGTCTCCCACCAGGACTCCAGAAGTTTGGGAGAAGGCGGGGTCAGGTCGTCCAGAGCGTACCAGGGGCTTTCGTAGCGGCGCACCAGGGCCGCCCAGTTCCCGGCGTCCAGCTCCAGATCCCTTGAAACCACGGGTTCCTGTGTCTTTTTCGGTTTCGCCTCCGCCGACCCGGCCGGAACCAGCGTTCCGACCAGAGTCAGAATCAGAACGGCAAGCCCGAATTTTGCCATTTTTTTCATCTGTATTTTCTGCCGCGCCCTGCAAACTGCGGCTGCGTTTTTCATGACTTCACCTCCGCATCGGTTTCCGCGGGCTTCTTTGAGAACAGGCGGGCGATGAAGGCCTTCACCCGCTCCCGGTTGGTCTGGAGAACCACGTAAAGGCCGGGGATCAGGAAAATTCCGAAAATGGTGGCCACGCTCATGCCGAAGAACATCGTCGTGCCCACGTGAAGGCGGCTCACCGCTCCCGCTCCGGTGGCGATCAGCATGGGAAACACGCCAAACACGCAGGTGAACGCTGTCATGAGCACCGACCGGAACCTCTCGAACCCCGCTTCGGCCGCCGCCTGAAGGATGGGAAGCCCGTGGTCGTCATGCTGCTCCTTGGCGAATTCGATGATGAGGATCGCGTTTTTGGCCGCCAGTCCCACCAGCAGCAGAATGCCCAGCTGGGTGTAGATAGACAGGGAAATCTTCATGACGAGAATCCCCGCCACGGCCCCCAGAAGGGCCACAGGCAGAGACAGAACCACTCCCAGAGGCACCGTCCAGCTCTCGTACTGAGCCACCAGGAAGAAGTAGCCGAACAGAAGGGCGATGCCGATAATCAGCATAACCTGCCCTCCCGACTGACTTTCCTGATAGGTCAGACCGGACCAGGCGGTGATGTAGCCCTCCGGCAGGGTCTTGGCCAGTTCAAGGATCCGGGCGATCCCCTGTCCCGTGGAGTAACCTGGCTGCAAAACCGCGGTGATGGCGGCGGTGGGATAGAGGTTGTAGCGGCTGACGGACCGTGGCGCCAGAGTTTTTTTCAGGGTTGCGAAGCTCTTGATCGGAACCTGATTCCCCTCCGCGCCGCGCACCCATATGCTGCCCACGCTGTCGATCCCCTTCCGGTAGGGCCAGTCCGACTCCAGAATGACCCGGTTGACCTGAGAGCCCAGGTTGATGTCGTTGATGTAGGCCGTCCCGAAGTAGGTCTGAAGCGTGCTGAAGATGTTGTTGAGCGGGACCTGCAGCATCTCCGCCTTCTCCCTGTCCAGATCCAGATAAATGTGGGGGGTGTTGGAGGTGTAGTTGCTGAAGGAGTAGAGAAACTCCGGCGACTGGCTGATCTTCGCGATGAGGTCGTTCATGATGCCCTCCAGTTTTCCGGGGTCTCGGTCCAGCGTGGCCTGCAGCCGCAGATCCAGCCCTCCGGCCAGTCCCATGCCCATGATGGCGGGAGGAGTGAACACCTGAATCTGCGCCTCCGGGAACGTGGCGGCCAGAGCGCGAATTTTTCCCACGATGGCGGCCTGGCTGGTTTCGGGTGTATCCCGCTTATCCCAGTTCTGGAGGGGCATGACGACGCTTCCCACGTTTTCGCCGGAGTCCCCCAGAAGGCTGAAGCCCTGAACGGCCATGACATACTCCACGCCGGGGACGGTTCGGGCCTGAGAAACGAAGCTGTCGACGACGGCGCCGAGACGGTTCTGAGAAGCGCCCTCGGGAAGCTGTACCGCCGCGAACACGGCGCCCTGGTCCTCATCGGGAATGAAGGCCGTGGGCGTCACCCGAATGATCCACCAGCAGGCCGCCACCACCAGCAGAAACAGCCCCACGGTGACGAAACTTCTTCGGGCGATCCACATGGCCCCCGCCACGTATTTACGGGTGGAAGCCGCCAGGCATTTGTTGAACCAGGCCAGAGGCCCGCGCTGTTTGGGCCTGATGCCGTGGAGCAGGTGGGCGCACATGGCCGGGGAAAGGGTCAGGGCCAGCACCAGAGAGAAGCACACCGACACGGAGATCGTCACGGCGAACTGACGGTAAATTTCTCCCGTAATTCCGCTCATGAAGGCCACCGGCACGAAAATGGCCAAAAACACCAGAGTGGTGGCCGTCATGGGACCGGTGACGTCTCGCATGGCCTGCACCGTGGCGGCTCGGGCGTCGCACCTGTCCCGATCCATGACGAACAGAACCCGTTCCACCACGATGATGGCGTCGTCCACCACCGTTCCGATGACGAGAACCAGTCCGAAGAGCGTCAGAATGTTGATGCTGAAGCCCATGGCCACGAAACCGATGAAGGTCCCCAGCAGGGACACGGGAATGGCGGCCACCGGAACCAGAGTGACCCGCCAGTCCTGCAGAAAGATGTAGCAGACGCCCACCACCAGAAGGAAGGTCAGCAGCAGGGTTTCCACAATTTCCGTGATCGTCGCCCGAACGTAATCCGTGGAGTCGTAACCCACCACGAACTCCGTGTCCGAGGGCAGGTTTTGCCGCAGCTCGTCCAGAGTTTCCCGGGTGGCGGCCATGACGTCGATGGCGTTGGCCGTACTGGCCTGAGAAAGGGCCATCATGGCCGACGGGAGGTTGTTGAAGGCCGCTCGCATGTTGTAGGACTCCGCCCCCAGTTCGATGCGGGACACGTCCTTCAGCCGGACCATGCCGCCGCTGTCCGACACCCGAAGGACGATGTCCTCAAACTCTTTGACCGTCCCCAGCCGGCCCCGGGTGGTCAGAGAGTAGACCAGAGGACTGCCTTCGGCGGCGGGGGCCGCTCCCACGGAGCCCAGAGAGGCCTGGCGGTTCTGGCTGGATATGGCGCTGGCCACGTCTCCGGTGGAAATCCCGAGGAAGGCCAGACGCTCCGGGTCCAGCCAGATGCGTATGCTGTACTTGGCCCCGAAAACCTCCACGTTGCCCATGCCGGGAACGCGCTTCAGGATGTTGGCGATGTTGCTGTAGGCGTAGTTCATGAGGAACAGGGAGTCCCGGGTGCCTTTGGGGGACACCAGAGCCACGAAACCCAGCTGGTTGGCGAAGCTGGTCCGGGTGGTGATGCCCCGGGCCGTAACCTCCGAAGGAAGCTGAGGGGTCGCCTGCTGGACGCGGTTCTGCACCCGAACCAGAGCCATGTTGGAGTCCGTGCCCGTTTTGAAGGTGATGGACAGGGAGTAGCGTCCGGAGTTGCTGGAGGTGGAGTTCATGTAAATCATGTCGTCCACGCCGTTGATGGCCTCCTCCAGCGGCGCGGCCAGGGTGTTGGCCATGGTCTCGGCGTCGGCGCCGGGATACTCCGCGAAAACCTGAATCTGAGGCGGAGCCACGTCGGGATACTGCTTTACCGGCAGGTTGAAGGCCGCGATAACTCCCGCCAGGGCGATAAGGATGGAAATCACCATCGCGAAGCGGGGACGATCTATGAAAAATTTCGAAAACATGACTCAGTTTTTCCTTTCTGAAGAGCCTCGCTCCGAAGGCGCCCGCGCCGAAGTCTTTCCGGAAGTCTTTCCTCCCGTCTCCAGGGGAGCCACCTTCATTTCCGGCCGGATGGACTGAAGGCCGTAAACGACGATGTTTTCTCCTGTAATGAGTCCGGAAACCACCTCCCTCATGGTCCCCTCCTCCGCTCCAAGGGTCACCCGACGCTGGTGAGTGACGTTGCCCGCGTCCACCACGTAGATATAGTCGCCCTGAGCGTCGGTGAGGACGGCCTCCTGAGGGACGAGAATGGCCACGTGGCTCCGGGCGGGACGGGTCCGAACCCGCACCATGGAGCCGGGAATGAGCGCTCCTCCGTCGTTCTCGAACCGCAGACGGATGGTCATCGTGCCGCTCCGGTCGTCCATGACGTTTTCCTCGAAATCCCGCTGCCCGACGAAGGGATATTCCTTCCCGTTGGGCAGGAGAATCGTGGCGTGAAAAACGTTTTCGACGGACTCGAAGGACACCAGGGCGTCCAGATAATCCCGATCCGGCAGAGCGAAGGCCACCCGTATGGGGTTCACCTGAACGATGTTCGCCAGAGGCCCGCTGGAGGGCGTGACGAAATTGCCCTTCGTAAAAAGCGCCCCGCCGATCCTGCCGGTGATGGGAGCGGTGATCTTCGTGTATCCCAGGTCGAGCCGGGCGAGACGGAGCGAGGCCTGAGCCTGATTCACCGCTGCTTTTGCCTGAAGAACCTCGGCTTCAGCCACGTCCAGATCCGACGCGGAAACGCTGCGCCGGTCCGCGGACTTCAGCCGGTTCAGGTACTTCTGCGCCCGGTCCAGAGCGGCCTGAGACCGCCCCAGCTCCGCGTTTCGCAGGTCCACCGTGGCCTGATACTGCCGGGCGTCCAGGCTGAACAGCAGGTCGCCCTCCTTCACCAGAGAACCTTCCTTAAAATGAACCCCGGCGATCTGCCCGGAAACCTGCGGACGAAGCTGCACCGTCTGCATGGACTCCACCCGACCGATGTACTCCCGCTCCGTGGCCAGATCCACGCTGACCACCGTGTTCAGCACCACCGAAGGAGCCGGCCGGGCCCCCGCCCCCGCTCCTGCCGCCGTCCTGGCCCGGGACGCCGTTTTATCGCTCAGATACAGGTTCGCGGCATAAGCCGCCACGCCCAGCATTATAATCGCCGCAATAACCGTTCCCATCCTGTTTTTGGCGGGTTTTTGCAGATCTTTTCGCGCCTCGGGTTCGATTTTTACGGCCCGGATCTGTCCCGGCTCAACCCGCACCGGATCGGGATTCATCGGGGCCGCCTGCTCCTCTGTCTCCGAGGGCTGCCGCTCCGTCTCCTCTGCCTGCGCCGCTTCCGTCACGGTATCCGCACCGGGGTTCTCCTGCTCCACGCCTGCGCTCTGCACCGCGGCGTTTTCCGGATTTTCGCCGGGGTCCGCCGCTGTATTCTGATTATCTTCCGGCAATGCCATGTTTTCGGCCTCTCCTTACCTGTACAGATATTATTCTCACTTTATTATCGACTTATTATTGACGTCGGTCCGCCTGTTTTCAGCGCGCATAAATCAGGGCCCGCAGCACAAAATCCACGTATCGGGCGAGGTTGCCGGCCTCCGCGATGTCGTCGATCTGAGCGATGAAAAGCCCATGGAACACCGCCGATACCACCGTCGCCAGTTCCATCGGAGGAAGGGAGTACTCCTCCGTTTTCCGGCCGGCGAAGAATTTTTCCAGTCTGATTCGATCCTGAGTCATCTTCTCCCGCACTATGCCGTAAATTTTTTCCCGAACCTCCTCCGGCCACTCGAAACGCCGCATCATCAGACGACAAATATCCAGCATCCGTCTGCTTTTGCGAGCCCGTTCCAGTCGGACGGCAAAGTAGTTCCGCACGTCCGCCTCCGACCGAGGCGCCCAATCCGGACTCAACTCCGCCATTCGGCCGTTGATGTCCTCCACAAGGCTGACGAGAAGGTCGTTCCGGTTTTTGAAATGCCAGTAAACCGCGCCTTTCGACAGTCCCACCCGTTCGGCAATTTTTGTCAGCGACACCTTCGAAAAAGGCTGCCTGCTCATGATTTCAAGGGCCGAGTCAAGGATTTTCTCCCGCGTCTCCGCAGCTTCCTCTCTGCTTTTGCGCACCGTCATGCCCCTTTCACGTTCCCTGCAAGAATTATGGGGCATTATAACATACCTTCCCGACGGTATGTTATAAAATCGCGGAAACCCGAACTGTTGAAATTAACCTTTCGGACTCTTGCGGCGTAAAAATTCCGGCGTATACTTAACTGTTATGCGACGAGCAGAGCCGGACGCAAAGAAATATGAAGAAGTGTAAAGAAATGTCAGAAAAGCGATGAACAATCCCGGGGGTGTATTTTTGTGGCGGCAGTAATGGAAACAAACCAGAAACACGGCTTATTCCACGGGATCTGGAGGGGTCGGGCGGACCTGGGGAACGACTCGCCGATGAAGGCGATTCTGACCCTGGCCATTCCCTCAATGGGGCTTTTCGTGTTCAACAGCCTCCTTCATCTCGTGGACACGATTTTCGTCTCCTGGCTGGGGGAGTTTCCCATGGCCGCCATGTCCTTCACGGGGCCGGTGAACCAGTGCGTTTTCGCCATGCTGGAGTGCGTGGCGGGAGGCGCTACCGCCCTCATGGGGCGCAGCCTCGGACGGAACAACCTCCCGGCGGCCCGTCACATCGCGCGGAGCGCTCTGGCCCTGCTTTACACCTTCTGCCTCATTTCCACGCCGCTGATTCTGCCCGGAGTCTCCAACGTTGTGTTCACGGCCATCGGGGCCCGGGAGGCCGGAGGGGAGTCCCTGCTGCGCCTCTGCTGGCTCTACAACATGTGGATCCCCATTCTGCTCCCCTTCATGGGATTCACCTACGCGGCCAACACCGTGTTTCGGGTTCAGGGGGACACCCTGACGCCCTTCAAGGCCATCGCCCTGGCCAACGCCATCAATATCGCCCTCGACCCGCTTTTCATCTTCACCTTCGGGTGGGGAATTTCGGGAGCGGCCATCGCCACCTGGGTTTCGCGGATTGCCTCCTCCCTTTACCTGATTCATCGCATGAAGGTCAGCAGCTCCATTACGATTTCTCCCCGGCTGCGGCTTCGGGACCGGCTCACGACCTGGTGGAAGCCCATTCTCTGGATCGGCATTCCCGTGGCCCTCACGACGGCCAGCGTGGCCTTTGGCATGGGCAGCGTCAACAAAATTCTCTCCACCTTCGGGCACCGGGCCGTGGCCTCCTGGATGCTGGGGCTCCGGGTGGAGGAGCTGGCCTTCAACTTCATAAACGGAATCAACTCCGCCCTCATTCCCTACGTGGCCTTCAACTACGGGCGAAGGGACGCCAGGCGAATCCTTTCCGGCTGCGGCAGCGCCTACATTATCGCGGTGATTCTGATGTGCTCCATGGGGTCCGTGATCTACTGCTGGCCCTGGGTTTTTCTGGGGCTTTTCCGCCCCATGCCGGAGATTATGGCGATGTCCAGCACGGCCATTCGGGCCTCGATTCCCGCCTACCCCTTCACCTCGCTGACGAGCATCTCCTGCGCGTTTTTCGTGGGGACGGGCTACTCCATTTTCGGGACTCTGACGCAGCTCTGCCGGAGCATCATTTTCCGGGTTTCCGCCGCCTGGCTTTTCGCCCGATACATCGGTTTCGCCTACATCTGGTGGTTCCAGCCCATCGCCCACGTCTCTGGCAGTTTCGTGGCCGTGGCCCTCTTTGTGTACATCTACCGGAAAATCCGCCGGCGCTTCGCCGAGGAAAACTCCGCCCTGAACGGCCCCCCCTCCGGCGTCGCCGCGGAATAGAAACAGAAAAAGCTGTCATGAGCGTGGAAAATTATAAAGATGGAAAACTATAAAGCGCGAAAATTTATTTATGAGCTGGACAGGAAGCTGTTGGAATCCTGCGGAGAAGCATTGAACACAGATAAGCGATTCACGCAGAACGAAGTAATGGAACACATGCGGGAAATAATAAGCAATGCCTCAAAATACAGTGGCTGAAACCAACCTGCGGGGCAAGGTATAATAGAAGGACTTAACGAGGGCTGAGGGGCCGGGGAGGTTTTTTTCAGGTGCTGAAATGCGGAATTGTGGGACTGCCGCTTTGCGGCAAATCGACGGTGTTCAACGTCATCACACGGGCGGGGGCCGAGGTCAAGCCCTACGCCGGCGGTAAAACAGAACCCAACCGGGCGCTGGTCAGCGTTCCGGACAAACGTTTCGACAAACTCGTGGAAATTTTCGAGCCCAAAAAGGCGACTCAGGCCACGGTGGAGTTCGTGGACCTGGCGGGGCTTTCCCGGGACGCCAGCAAGGGCGCCGGGTTGGGCAACTCCTTCCTCTCCTTCGTCTCGGAGTCGGACGCGCTGCTGCACGTGGTGCGCTTTTTCAACAACTCCGACGTCCCCCATCCCGAGGAAACGCTGGATCCCCTGCGGGACTGGAAAATCGTGGAGACGGAACTGATTCTGCGAGACCTGGGCGTGATCGTCAACCGGCTCGACCGCCTGAGCGCAAAGAAAAAAACCTCGCCGGAGGAAAACGCCGAGGCCGCGCTGCTCCAGAAACTTCAGGATCATCTGATGGAGGAGCGCCCCCTTCGGGAATACGCTCTGACGGAGGAGCAGAAACGCTCCCTGTCCGGATTTGCCTTCCTGACGCTGAAGCCGGAACTGGTGGTGCTGAACCTTGACGAAACTCAGGCGGGAATGGCGGAATCCCCTCTGGAGGCCGCTCTCCGTGAAAAGGGGCTGGGGGCCGTGCGGGTGTTCGGCTCTCTGGAGATGGATTTGGCGGAGCTTTCGCCGGAGGAGCAGAAGGAGTTCATGACGGAGCTTTCCATCGAGGAACCGGGCCGAGACCGCCTGATTCACAGCGCCTACTCCCTTTTGGGACTGATTTCCTTTTTCACCAGCGGCAAGGACGAGGTCAAAGCCTGGACCCTGCATCAGGGCGACAACGCCGTGGACGCGGCGGGGGCCATTCACAGCGATTTGGCCCGGGGCTTCATTCGCGCTCAGGTGGTGGCCTACGAGGATTTCATCGCGGCGGGAGCCTCTCTGGCCGCCTGCCGGGACAGGGGCCTTCTGCGCCTTGAGGGCAAAGAGTACGTCGTGAAGGACGGCGACATGATCGAAATTCGCCACAACGAGTAAAAACAGCGAATTAAAAACAGGCATAAAACAGGGGCCTGAACCCATGAGAAAGAGGCATAAGAAAGAGGCTCCTGCGGAAAGTTCCAATTTAGTGTATACTGTTTGTCAGTCATGTGAGTTTGTGTACAAATCCTGAGCTTCGGGGGGCGTTGAGGTTGGAATTGATACGTGAACGGATGGAGATCATTCTGGAGATCCTTCAGGACCTGCCGGGCTATCCGTACAGCGTCGCCGGCGCGGCCGCGGCAGTGGTGTTGCTGCTGCTCCTGCTGATGCTGGTGGGAAGACGCTCATCCCCCAAAAAAGCGAAACAGGGTCGCTCCGCTCCGGCGTCACGAGGCAGGTCCGGAACTCCGGTTCGAGGGATTGCCGTGGACGGCCTTCGGGGCGACGGGGATTTTGACATGAACCTGATCGAAAGCATCAAAAACTCACCCATGGGCGTCGTGGCCACTCCTTCCGTTACGACGATGGAGCCACCGAAGCCGTCGGTGGACCCGCAGGTCACGGAGCAGGCGGTCAAAGCCTGCCTCGACAAGTTTCAGGAGATGTATATCGAAATGTACATCGGACTGGGGCTGATGTCCGACTTCGACCAGATGAGGACGGAGGTCACCAACCGCCTCAGCAACGGGCAGGAGACCTGGCACGCCATTTCCGAGCTGAAAATGACGCCGGAGGGCGTGGTTCTCATGCAGATGGCCAGCGTGAGCGGAAGTATGCTCCAGAGCGGCGAGCAGCACATCGGGCGGGGGTTGCTGGGCATTCACGGGCAGGAGCTTTTCAGCGTCTACCGCTACGCCCTGACCACCCTTCAGGAGCGGGGTTTCGCCTCCGCGGCGGACACTCAGAGCAAACTGGACTTCATGGAGCAAAAGGTTCGGGAGCTGGGCTGAGGTTTTTTTCGCGAAAAAAGTAAAAATCTGTGGACAAAACTGAGGATAATGAGGATAACGAAGACCGGAAGTGAGTGAATCGCTTCCGGTTTTTTTGCATCTATATTTAGCTCCCGAACTTCAGCGGCTCAGTTTGTAGAGGGCGTAGGAGCCGAGGGAGACGCCTTCCTGTTTTGCCTCCAGAATCAGGCGGGAATGCAGGGATTTGGGCAGGTCCACCCGAAAATTTTCGCAGGGCTCCCCGGGTTGAGACGGCTCGGGCAGAGAATCGCCGGCGGCCAGCTTCTTTTCGAACCAGGAAGCCATGGAGCTCCAGAGGCTCTCACAGGCCTCTCTGAAGGTCTCTCCGGCGCCCTGACAGCCCTCCAGCTCCACCACCGACGCGTGAAAATAGGGTCCCACTTCATCTTTGAGGGGGCGAACGACGTAGCTCCAGGGTTTCTGCATGTACTCCTCCACCGTTATATCCATCATCATCATATCTGTTGTATCCATAGTTACATCTCTTGCCCCCAAGGGAAAATACCTCCTGAATTTACCGTAAAGAAAAAATCATAGCGTAATGGGATCGCCGTACCAGAGGCGCTGCTCTTCTTCCCGGGGAGACGCGATGTGAATGAAGGAATTGTAGATTCGCACTTCCCAGCCAGGCAGTTTGCAGAGCCTCATGGCCAGCGCCACGAAGTCCGCGTGTTCCCCCCGCTCCGCTCGGACGTCCGCCGCGCAGCCGATTTTGTGCCGGCTGTTTTTCGAACCGCCCACCTCCGCGTTGTGCGCCTCGCAGCGCCATCCGGAGTTGACCACAACAGGCCCTCCCCAGGCGGACCGCAGCATGTCCAGATACAGCACCAGCACACGCCCTATCCGCCCTCTGCCGCAACAGGGACAAAAAAACTCCCGACTCCTGAAATACCTGACGTCGTACCTCATGAGACACTTTTTATCCCTTCCCTGACAATCAATCTTCCCTTTTCAGCTTTTTCAGGCACACCTCCCTTTCCGGTCATACCTTCGAAGTTTTCTCCGGCGTTTCTGACGAGCCCTGCCGCCGCTATGGGAGAAAAACAGCAGTTCTGACAGTATCGCAGACGATCTATGGCTCCTCGAAGCGCCCGCAGCTCGTTTTCCATTCTCAGCAGCAGAAACGCCGCCACCGCAACAGAAAACCCGTTCTGCAGGAGGGTCTGAGTGAAGGTTTCCATATAATAAATCCAACCTTTCTTTTGCGTATATGTAAATTAACTTAGGCTGACTTAGGTATTCTAAAAATATCTTTGTCTTCCCCTGAACCCCTCCCCCCGAAGAGAGAGGGGCTTTTCGTTTAATTAACCTTTATAACACGCCGCGGTCAGCTGAGGTTGACGGGGGTGACCGTGGTGGTGACAAAATCCGCGTTGAGAATATTGCCCGGCTCCTCGGAGAAAATCTCCTTGTTCGCGAGAATCTTCGCGATCAGGGCCTTGACGCTGCCGGCGGGCGTTGCGGGGTTTGCGTTGGAAAAAGTCATGGCAAGTTTTTTCCCCTGTCCACCGTCGAAGGTCAGTCTCAAATCAGCCATTTGCGCTTCACTTCCTTTCTTATTCTTAATAAAAAATTCTTATAAAAAACTCTTATAAAAAACCAATCTTACAAAAAATCCGGTGCTTTTAGAATCAAGGGAGGCTGGCTTTCGTCCATCCTGTACATCGGCTCGTCCTCCCGGAATATAACGTCGCCTACACGATCTCCAGGACCGTGACTTCCGTGCGCTGGATCTCGACCATGGGATACTCCAGGACAGGAACCAGCGCCCCAACCACATCGGCCACCTTTTCGGCGCTGGCGTTGCGAACCACCTTGCCCAGAGGACAACTCACGGTCTTCATCTTTCCCGTCACCGGGTTCAGACCTCCGTCCAGCTTCAGGGATACCCCGCTGCGTTTGCCCTTCTCACTTACCGCCATCGTTTGCTCACCCCCTTCCTTTTCTAACTGGATACAGTGTATTTGATATGGAGCTGGCTGTAATTGGCTTTTTCACGGAAAGAATATCCCTTATTTTTCCTCTTCAGCTATAATGGCGAGAAATAACTACGAAAAGGAGGCTATCTCTTGATAAGCAGAATACTCCATACCAAC
>JAISUO010000072.1 GCA_031272035.1 Synergistaceae bacterium | reverse complement strand
AAATTTAATAATTTATGCAGTTAAGTTTAATAATTAAGCATATTTTTATATTTTCTCACATGCCAGACATATATCCGGATCGATGCGGCGGAGGTGCAGGTTTTGGATAAAAAGAAGATTTTGGATAAAAAAGAGGTTTGGGATAAAAAAGAGATGTACCGTTACCTGGACGACAACCTGAAGGTGATGGCCGACGTCTCCGACAAAATTTGGGACTGCGCGGAGACGGCCTTCGAGGAGGTGCGGTCCGCGGCGCTTCTGATGGACCTCATGAGGGAGCGGGGCTTTACCGTGGAGGAAAAAACGGGAGATGTGGACACGGCGTTTTGCGCCAGCTGGGGAAGCGGCGGGCCTGTGATCGGCATTCTGGCGGAGTACGACGCCCTTTCCGGCCTGAGCCAGGTCCCGGGGATCGCGGAGCGGAAGGCCCTTTCACCCGGCGGCAACGGCCACGGCTGCGGTCACAACCTGTTCGCCGGAGCCTCCGCGGGAGCCGCTCTGGCCGTGGGAAAATACCTTGAGGGAAACGGCGTTTCGGGGACCGTCAGGCTCTACGGCTGTCCCGGAGAGGAGGGCGGGTCGGGCAAGGCGTTCATGGCGCGCGCGGGTGTGTTTGACGATCTGGATGTGGCTGTCACCTGGCATCCCATGACGGTCAACGCCATCTGGGACGTGAGCTCTCTGGCCAACTTTCAGGTACTGTACAAATTCAGGGGCAGGGCCTCCCACGCCGCGAGCAGCCCCCACGCCGGACGCAGCGCCCTCGACGCGGTGGAGCTGATGAACGTGGGGGTGAACTTCCTTCGGGAACACGTGATTCAGGAGGCGCGAATCCACTACGCCATCACCAACGCCGGCGGGTTCTCCCCCAACGTGGTCCAGCCCGCGGCGGACGTGCTCTATCTGATCCGCGCCCCAAAAACGCCGCAGGTGGAGGAAATCTATGCCCGGGTCAACAAAATCGCTCAGGGAGCCGCCCTGATGACCGAAACCGAGCTGGAGATCCAGTTTATAAAGGCCTGCGCAAACATCGTCCCCAACAAAACGCTCTCCAAAGTGCTGTACGACAACCTTCTGGACCAGAAACTGCCGGATTACACGGCGGAAGAGCGGCGTTTCGCGGATGACGTGGCAAAAACCGCGGAGTGGACCCTGGACGACGTGGCCCGTTTTTTGGGAAGGTATCCGGCCGACCTTCGAAAATACTCCCGCCTGCTGGAGGGAAAAAGCCTGTGCGAGCTGGTTCTTCCCTTTCACGAGGACGGCCCCGACGGGCTGATGCCGGGCTCCTCCGACGTGGGGGACGTGAGCTGGATCGTTCCCACCTCGCAGGTCGTCACAACCTGCTACTCCATCACCGCGCCGGGACACTCCTGGCAGCGGGTGAGTCAGGGCCGAACCTCCCTGGCCCACAAGGGAATGCTTCTGGCCGCCAAAGTCATGGCCGGGGGAGCGGTGGACGTCCTCCATTCCCCCGACATCGTCAAAAAGGCGAAGGAAGAGCTGAAGGAACGTCTGGAGGGCGCGGTTTACCGCTGCGCCATTCCTCCGGAGGTGAAGCCCAGACCCATCGGTAAGCTGTCTTAATTTATTTTTTACGCGCCAAAAGCGCGATATTCAAAAAAGTCAGGAGATGAAAGGGAATGAAAAAGTTTTGCAAAATGAACGTGTTGTTGCTGACGGCCGCCGTAATCTGCCTCGTCAGCGGGGGAAGCGCCCTCGGAGCCGACGGGGACCGGACGCTGAATCTGAGCATTCTGGCTCCTCTTACCACCATTGACCCCCAGGCGAGCACCAATCTTCAGGACTGGATGTTCTTCCGGCAGGTTTTCGAGCCCCTCTATCACCAGAACGAAGCCACCAGCAAGTATGAGCCGCGGGTCGCCGAGAGTTACTCCATCAGCCCCGACAACCTCGTCTACACCTTCAAAATCCGCAAGGGGATCAAATTCCACAACGGAGCCGACCTGAAGGCCAGCGACGTGGTCTTTTCCTACAAACGCGCGCTGGAACAGCCCAAGGTCAGAAGCTACCTGGGCGGGGTGAAAAACGTGAGCGCCGGGGACGACTACACGGTGAAGGTCGAGCTGTCCGCCCCCAACGCCGCCTTCCTCAACAACCAGACCCGCGTCATGATCCTCAGCCAGAAGGAAGTGGAGGAGCAGGGCGGCGAGTTTGGCACGAAGCTGACCCTGGCCGGAACGGGCCCCTATTACCTCACCAGCCTGAAGCACGACGTGGAGTGGACCTGCTCCGCCTTCCCCGACTACTATCGGGGCGAGGCTCCCATCAAAAAGCTCCACTATACGCCCATCGTAGAGGCCTCCGCGGGGCTGATCGCCTTCGAGTCCGGCGAGCTGGACTGGTACATCGCCCCCATCGCCAACTGGGACGCTCTGACCTCCAACCCCGCGTATAAGACCCAGCTCGTTCCCGCGAACCATATCTCTTTTATCGCGCTCAATTACGAGCACAAGCCGCTTGACGACGACAACATCCGTATGGCCATCGCTTACGCCATCGACAAGGACGCCATGAATATCGCCTGCTACGACGGACACGCCCAGAACGCGGACTTCATGGTTCAGCCTCAGAGCAACGCCGGAGCACCCTCCAAAGGCCTCGTCTACAACTACGACCCGGAGAAGGCGAAGGAATACGTGAAGAAATCCGCCTACCCCAACGGAACCAACGTGGGGACCATCAACTGCTCCGCCGGCGGGTACTTCGAGAAAATGGCCCAGGTCCTTCAGAGCAACCTGGCGGACGTCGGGCTGACCTGCGACATTAACCGTCTGGACTCGGCGACGAACATGGAACAGGCGCGCCATCAGAAATTCGACCTGTTCTGCTCCGGAACCGACTGCAACGGCGATTTCGACTTCTACAAGCGCTATTCCTACTCGAAGGCCGTGGGCACCTATTACGTCAAATACGAGGGGACGAAATTCGACTACAAAAAGCTGGACGCCCTCTGGGACGCCGGAATCGCCACCACAGACCCGGCCGAGCGCGAAAAAATTTACAGCGAAGTGTCGGATTTCATCGCCGCCACCGCCACCATGTTCCCCGTCTTCCACAAGGTTCAGCCCTACGTCTGGACGCCGGATCTGACCATCCCCGTGAACTATCCCAACTATCCACAGGTTTACGAATGGTCCTGGACAAAGAAATAACCGCAAACCATGAAGAAGGGGGGGAAGATTCTTGCATCGGTTCATCTTTAAGCGCCTGCTCATGCTGATTCCCGTCATCATCGGGGTGTCGCTCCTGATTTTTCTCATCGTGGACATGATCCCGGGGGATCCGGGCGCGAACCTGCTGGGAGCGGGCGCTCTGCAGGAGGACATCGACATGCTGAACGAGCAGCTGGGTTACAATCTCCCCCTCCTTCAGCGTTACGGAAAATACATGTACGAGGCGATCTTCCACTTCGACCTGGGAAAATCCTACGCCACCAAAAAACCGGTCTTCACGGAGATCGTCAACCGCCTTCCCGTGTCTCTGACCGTGGCGTTCAACGCCATCCTGTTCTCGCTGGTGTTCGGGGTGCCCCTGGGGGTGCTTTCCGCGGTGAAGCAGAACACGGTGTTCGATCGCGTCCCCACGGGAATCGCGCTGCTTATGGCCGCGCAGCCCGCGTTTCTGATCGGGCTGGTGCTGATGCTCATTTTCTCGCTGAGGCTGAAATGGTTTCCGGCCAACGGAATCGCCAGCTGGAAAAGCTACGTCATGCCCATGATCGCTCTGGGACTTCCCTACGGCGGACGCCAGCTGCGTTTCACCCGATCCAGTATGCTGGAGACCATCCGTCAGGACTACGTCCGCACCGCCAAAGCCAAGGGAGCCCCACGGCAGCGGGTCATCTGGAAACACGCCATGAAAAACGCGCTTCTCCCCGTCATCACCGTGGCTGGAAACAGCTTCGGCATCCTGATCGGAGGAGCCATCGCCACGGAGACTCTGTTCGGCCTGCCCGGCCTGGGGTCCTTCATCGTGGCGGGCATCAAACAGAAGGATGTTCCGGTGGTCACAGGCGGCATCATCGTCTTCGCCGTGGTCTTCGCCTTCGTGATTCTAGCGGTGGACCTCTCCTACGCCTTCGTGGACCCTCGCATCAAAGCGAAATATTCCGGAAGGAGGGGATGAAGGAGATGAACGCCGTGAATGCCCTGTCCGACGCAGCACCTGACATCCTGACGTTCAAAAAGGAAAGCCGCTGGAAGGAAGTGTGGCGCAGGCTCAAAAAAGACCGGCTGGCGATGTTCGGGCTTGTCGTCATCTCCTTCCTGATTCTTTGCGCCGTTCTGGCGGACCTCATCGTTCCCTACAGCGTGGCGCTGAAGATGGCCCCGAAACTCAAGCTGGCCCAGCCCTCCGCCGTCCACTGGTTCGGCTGCGACGGCTACGGGCGGGATCTTCTGGCGCGCTGTCTTCACGGAGGGCGAATCTCTCTGCTCATCGGCTTTGCCACGTCCATCGCCACGCTGATCGTGGGAAGCCTGCTGGGAGCTCTGGTGGGCTACGTGGGCGGAAAGCTGGACGACATCGTCATGCGGGCGCTGGACATTTTCTCCGCCATTCCCTCTACCCTGTTCGCCATGGCCGTTGTGGCCGCTATGGGATCAGGGATCGTCAACATCTGTATCGCCATTTCACTGACCAATATTCCCGGATTCGTGCGTATCGTCCGATCATCGGTGCTCAACATCGCCGAGCAGGAGTACATCGAGGCCATGCGGGCAGGCGGAGCCTCCACCCTTCACATCCTCGTGAAGCACGTCATTCCCAACTCCGTGGGAACTCTGATCGTTCAGACCACCGCCAACGTGGCCTCCATGATCCTGTCCGCCGCGACCCTGAGTTTTCTCGGCCTGGGGATCAATCCGCCCCAGCCGGAGTGGGGGGCGCTGGTCAGCGAAGGCAAGGAATTTCTGCGCACCGCGCCCCATCTGGTTCTTTTCCCCGGCGTTTTGATCTGCGTGGCGTCCTTCTCCATGAGCATTCTGGGCGACGGCCTGAGGGACGCTCTGGATCCCCGCCTCCGAACCTGAGGCCGGGAGGGCGAAAACATGACAGATTCCTTGCTGCGGGTAAAAGATTTGTCGGTGATCTATCGAACCGATTTGGAAACGGTCAAGGCCGTCAACGGCATCACTTTTTCCCTGAACAGAGGCGAAACTCTTGGCCTCGTGGGAGAAACCGGCGCGGGCAAAACCACGACGGCTCTGGCCTGCATGGGCCTGCTCCCCGAGAACACCGGACGCGTCACGGGAGGCGTCATTGAGTTCGAGGGGAAAAACCTCGTCCGCCTTCCGGAGTCCGAAATGCAGAAAATTCGGGGCAGACGCGTCGCCATGATCTTTCAGGACCCCATGACCAGCCTCAACCCCGTCATGTCGGTGAGCGAACAGATTGCCGAGGCGCTGGAGCTTCACAACGAAAGCGGCAGGACGGCGGAGCAGATTCAGAAACGGGTGGACGAGGTGCTGTCGCTGGTGGGCATTCCTGCCGCTCGCAAGTACGACTATCCCCACCAGTTTTCGGGCGGGATGAAACAGCGCGTGGTTATCGCCATGGCCCTGGCCTGCGAACCGGAGCTTCTCATCGCGGACGAGCCCACGACAGCCCTTGACGTCACCATTCAGGCGCAGGTCATCAACATGATTCGGGAGCTGCGGGACCGGCTGGGAACCGCCATGATCATGATCACCCACGATCTGGGCATCGTGGCCCAGACCTGCGACAACGTGGCGGTGATGTACGCGGGCAGGCTCATTGAGGCGGGACAGGCGACGGACATCTACCTGTCCGAGGCCCACCATCCTTACACCACGGGGCTTTTTGGGTCCATCCCCAATCTGCGGGTCAAAACTCGACGTCTGACGCCCATCCCCGGCCTGATGCCCGACCCCGTGAATCTCCCGAAGGGCTGCAGCTTCTCCCCCCGATGCCCGCAAAAAACGAGCCGCTGCGACGAGGAAAGCCCCGCGGTCTATCAGGAGGGAACGCACCTGATCTCCTGCCATCTCTGCGAAAATCGGGGAAACTGGCGGCCGGTGAACCGAAACGGGGAGGGATCGTAAATGACGGCGTCCGTTGACATTCAGCCGCTGGTGGAGACCCGGGGGCTCAAAAAATACTTCAGGGTGCGGGGAGGTTTGCTCCACGCCGTGGACGACGTCAACATCACCATTCTTCCGAAAAAAACGTTGGGCGTCGTGGGAGAGTCGGGCTGCGGCAAGTCCACGCTGGGGCGGACGCTCATCCGTCTTCTGGAGCCCACGGAAGGACAGGTGCTTTTCGACGGGCAGGACATCTCCAGGTTCCACAGCCGGCAGCTGCAGGAGATGCGCCGGAAAATGCAGATTATTTTTCAGGACCCCTACTCCAGTCTGGACCCGCGCATGTCCGTGGCCGAGACCATCGCGGAGTTCATGCTGATTCACCGGACCTGCTCCGGGAAACAGGCCGCGTTTCAGCGGGCGGCGGAGCTCATGGACATCGTCGGCCTGGCCCGACGCTGCGCCGGAGCGTATCCTCACGAGCTGGACGGAGGGCGTCGTCAGCGTATAGGCATAGCGAGGGCCCTGTCCCTCAACCCGGAGTTCATCGTCTGCGACGAACCGGTTTCCGCGTTGGACGTATCCATTCAGGCCCAGATTCTCAACCTGCTCATGGACATCCAGGAGGATCGGGGACTCACCTATATGTTCATCACCCACGACCTTTCGGTGGTCCGGCACATCTCGGACGAGATCGTGGTGATGTATCTGGGGCAGTGCGTGGAGCACGCCGACTCCGATTCTCTGTTCGAAAATCCTCTGCACCCCTACACGAAGGCGCTGCTGTCAGCCATCCCCGAGCCGGACATCACCATGCGCAACAAAGAGATCAAGCCCATCCGGGGAGAGCTCGCCAGCCCCGTCAACCCTCCGGCGGGGTGCCGGTTCGCCGCGCGGTGCGACTACACCCGGGACGTCTGCCGGACGGTCACGCCTCCTCTGCGGTCCCAGACCCGACGGCAGGACGGGGCGGCGGAAACGGCTTCGGGGAAGGGAAGGCATTTCGTGGCCTGTCATTTGTTTCCGGAGGAAAGCGCCGTTTGATTTTCTGATAAATAAAACTTATTGGGAGGTATTGTAATGTCGGTCAAAATGAAGTTTACGGCGGCGGGCGACATGCTGGTTCATCGCCGGCTGCCTGAAACCTACCCGGGATTCGAGGAAATCGCCGCGGAGATTCGAAAAGGCGACATGCGTTTTTTCAACCTGGAAACGACGGTCCACGACTACGAGTCCTACGGTTCTCAGTACAACGGCGGAAGCTACCTCTGCGCGCCCCGCGAGATACTGGAGGACGCCAAAAGGTTCGGTTTCAACATCACGTCTTTTGCCAATAATCACACGTTGGACTTCTCCTACGGCGGACTGGAAAAGACTCTGGAGAACCTTCAAAAAGCGGGCTTCCCCTCCGCGGGAGTGGGGCTTGACCTGCAGCGGGCCGCCGAGCCCGCCTATCTGGACTGCAACTCCGGAAGGGTCGCGCTTATCGGCACGGTGTCCTCGTTCAATCCGGCGGCCATGGCCGGAAACGCCTCGGGAAGCGTAATAGGACGGCCTGGCGTGAACGGCCTGCGCATCAAAACCACGTACTTCATCAAGGCCGACCAGGCGAAAGTTCTGCAGGAAATAGCAGAAGGGACCCAAATTAACGTCCTTAACGAAATGTCCCGCAGCGAGGGCTACAAGACCGCCCTGCCCGAAAATACCATCGAGTTCGACAACCTTCTGTTCGAAATCAGCGAAAAAGTCGGACAAAAATCCACCGTGCATCCCGACGACATGGCCAGGGTGAAGCGGGCCATTTACGACGCCAGCTTTCAGGCCGACTACATCGTCATTTCCATCCACTGTCACCAGCAGCCCGGAGCCGAAAAATTCGTGGCTCCGCCGTTCCTCGAAGAATTTGCGCGCGCCTGCATCGACAGCGGCGCTCACGCTGTAATCGGGCACGGCCCCCACGTTCTGCGGGGCATAGAGATTTACAAAAACTGCCCCATTTTTTATTCTCTGGGCGATTTTGTCCTGCACAACGAAAACATCACGAAAGCGCCGGCGGACTATTACGAATTTTACGGACTGCCCGCCGACGCCACCATGTACGATCTGTACAGGACCCGCGACGCGGAGTTCACACGAGGACTTCAGTCCAAGCGGGAGGCCTTCGAGACGCTCATCCCATGCTGGGAGGCGGAGGACGGCAAACTGACCCGCTTATCGCTTCTCGCGGTGGAACTGGGGTACGGGATGCCCCGAAGCCGCGGCGGATGGCCCGCGCCGGCAAAGGACTCCTCCATTCTGGAGCAGGTCGCCGAGCGCTCGAAGGGGTACGGTACAAAGCTGAAAATTCAGGGCAACCGCGCCGAGGTCCTGCCGGGATAACGAAAACCGCCGGTCAGTGATATTACATCCGCACGGGGGGCAGTCGCAGGGCTGCTCCTCTTCATTTGTTATAATTGGACAGCCTGCAGAAAGCCGTTTGACCGGTGTGCAGCAGATGACAGGAAACATCAGAATTTAATAAAGATTGTTGGTATATTGAGGTTGGGACATTGAAATGGATAAATTGAACAAAACGGGTCACGCCACGGATCGCATCGGGAACGACAAAATCGGGAAGCTCCTTTTTGAGTTTTCCGTCCCCGCCATTATTGGGATGGTGGTGAACGCCGTTTACAACATCGTGGACCGCATTTACGTGGGTCAGGGAGTGGATCCCCTGGGCATCGCGGGGATCTCCCTGGTTATGCCCCTGGTCATGGTCATGATGGCCTCCTCGATCATCGTCGGAGTGGGGGCCAACGCCCTCTTTTCCATCCGCCTGGGGGAAGGCCGGCGGGACGAGGTGGAAAAAATCATGGGCCACGCCATCGTCCTTCTCTTCCTGATTCCCTTCGTGGTGCTGGTGGTCCTCTTCGTCTTCCTCGACCCCATTCTGAAGAACGTGCTGGGGGCCAGCGACACCGTATTTCCCTACGCCAGGACCTATTTTCAGATCATCCTCTACGGGGGCGTGTTCAGCGCAATGGGGCCGGGAATCAACCACTTCATCCGCTCGGACGGACATCCCCGCATCTCAATGGCCACACAGATTCTGGGGGCGCTGACCAACATCGTTCTGGACCCGATATTCATCTTCGTCTTCGGCTGGGGCATCGCCGGAGCCGCCTGGGCGACGATTCTCTCTCAGTTCATCTCCTTCGTCTGGGTGATCTGCTACTTCAACTCCCCCATGACTGCCCTGCGCTTCCGCCTTCGGGACATGAAGCTGAAATGGGCGCTGTGCCGGAAAATTCTGGCCATCGGCTTCGCTCCCTTTTCCATGCAGCTCGCCATTGGAGTTGTCAACATGGCCCTCAACCGGAGCCTCTTCGCCTACGGCGGGGACGTGGCCGTGGCGTCGATGGGGATTGTGTACAGCATCCTCACCATGATTTTCATGCCGCTTATGGGCCTGAATCAGGGAGTGCAGCCCATCATTGGCTACAACTACGGGGCGAAGCGGTACGCCCGGGTGAAGGAGACCTACCGTCTGGCGGTGCTCTCCGCGACGGCATTCGTCTCCATCGGATTCGCTTTTATCCAGCTTTTTCCGGGGCCTTTCATCGCGCTCTTTCGCAACGAGGCCGGGCCCATCTTCGACATGGGGGTTCACGCGCTCCGGATTTGCACGATGTTCCTTCCCATTATCGGTTTTCAGATGATCAGCGCCAACTTCTTCCAGGCCATAGGGAAACCCATTCAGGGCACGGTGTTGAGCCTGTCTCGACAGATTCTCTTTTACATCCCGATTCTTTTCGTCCTGCCTCGCTTCTTCGGGATATCGGGGGTATTCTTCGCCATGCCGGCGGCGGACGTTTGCGCGTCAACCCTGTCGGCCCTGGTGATCTGGCGCGAGTTTAAAAACCTGAACGCTCTGGAAGCGGCCTGAAACCAGTTTAAAGTAAAAGGCCTGATATGTCCTCTAATTTTTCCCATTATGTTTATATACTCAACTTCTCAGTAAATCTTTGGCGCCGGAAGTCTGCCTGTCCGTGCCCGGCCTGGTATAATAGGCGCGGGTAGACTGAAAGGAGAGAGCGTCGATTTTGACAACAGGAGAGAAGAGCGCGGTTCGTTTGTTGCCGCTGAAGAGCGATTTGATTTTTAAGA
>JAISUO010000071.1 GCA_031272035.1 Synergistaceae bacterium | reverse complement strand
GTTCAGTGGTGCTCCTGATGTTCCTGCATATCCTGAAGGAAGTATTCCATGCAGTGGACCAGCGCGCGTTCTCCGCCCAGCTGTCCGCTTTTGGTGATCATGCGCAGACCGTCGAAGGTGCCGCCCTTCATCTCGGACAGGGTAATCCCCTCCTGAATTTCCTCCAGCATGATGAGGCTCTCGGCCCGGGCCCTCTGGAAAATCCGGACGGCGCAGTCTCCGCCGGTGACGCAAAGCCCGCCGATCCGCACCCGCCCCAAAATTTCCCGAACCGTGTCCGCCAGAAAACCCAAAAAGGCGTCTATGTCGTCATTGGGGTACTGCCCCCGAACGAAGCGCTCGTTGATGGTGGCCGCCAGAAGGACGGACTGACCGCAGCGCAGAAGTTCTTCCGCCTCGCTGGTGGCTCGGGCCCGGGCGGCCGCGATGGTCTCCGCGTCGAGAGAGAGAACGTCGGCGGTGAGCTGTACCGGGGAAACCATGGCCTGCTCCAGAAGCTGACGGGCCTGACGAATGCTTCGGGGGTGCGCCGTTCCCACCACCACAACAAAGGGCCGGGGCGCCGTGGCCAGAGCTTCGGCCAGCCCCATGGCCCCCACCCAGAGAACGTTTCGGGCCGGGGTCAGCTTCAGAACCCCCTTCACAATCATCTTCAGGTCCTCGTCCGTCTCGGCGTCGAAACAAAAACAGCCCTTCTTCGCCACGATCTCCGAAACCCGACCCTCCCGAATGTCCTCCTGAGTGACCGCTTTCGGATTCATTCCCTCCCGGCTCAGGGCTCCCACCATGGCCTCCAGCGTGGCGGATCGGGTTGTGGTTGGGATGAGGGCGGGGATGTTTTCCTGGTCCTGAGCGTCAAGGTACAGCGTTCCCTCTTCAATGGAACGACGACCTCTGGAAAAGGCGGGAACCACGATAACCCAGTCGAACCCCAGAATCCGTGACATGGCGCAGACCTCCGGGCCAGCGTTGCCCCTGAGACCGGGCTCTATTCGCTTGAAAATCGTTGCGCTGTTCTTCCAGGGCAGCAGACTGCGCCCCACCCCCGTCAGCTTTCGGGCGGCCACCTCCGGAGGAGAGAAAAACGTCTCCGTGTCCAGAGCCACCGCCGGGTAGCCGCTCATGGCCCCCAGGGAGCCGATGTCCAGCGTAATGGCAGGCCGATACCCGCCGTTCATGAATTTCGCCGCAGTTTCCGCGGCTCCCGTGTAATCGTCCGCCACTATGATGTATTCCAGCATCCGCGCGTCCTCCAGAAAAACAGATTCAACCTCATTTATTAAACCATATATTGAAGCTGTTTTGTTTTTTGCTATCAGTCTTTTTTGAAAAGGCCCGCCAGAACCTCCGCCGTCTTCAGTCCCAGCTCCAGAGGCGAAAGAGGGGTTCCGGGTTCTTCGCCGGAGAGGGGCGGGGGATCGTCTCTGGCCAGCTCCAGAGAGGTGCAGATGGCTCTGGAAAAGTCTTTAAGGCGCTCCTCCGTCAGTCCGGGCATGGCCGTCAGACCCGTCAGAAGATCCCGCACCACGGCCCGCTGCTCCCGGGAGAGCCAAAACCCCAGGCATTCTCCCAGATTTTCCGGGGTGGCCGCGTGGCGTCCCAGCACGGCGGAAAGGGCCCTGAGCCTTGCGTGGTCGTCGGAGGACAGGGAAAAATATTCGTCCATCCGCTCCTCCAGGCGCTTTCGCCACTCCGTCGCCTCCTCCGGAGCGGCAGGGGAGGTCAGGGCCGAGGCGTACTCCAGAAGCAGCGCGGCGGCGTTGAAATCCTGAGAGATCTTCGTCCCGGGCTCCACAGGCACCACGGTCACAGGATCCTCCCAATGATATTCCTTTCCGGAGATTCCCGGATCGGGCAAAAGCATGAAACCCTCCAGTCGCGCGGCGTCCGCAATTTTTTTCCGGTCTGACGCCGGAGGTTTGGGAGGTCGCGGCCGGTCCGCGGCGGGCTCCGCCTCGGGTTCCGGAATCCCGCCGGACGCCTCTTCGCCGCCCAGGCCCATGAGGTTCGCCAGGGCCCCCAGGTCCGTGACGGCCGGGTTGTTCCAGTCGTAGGGCGCGGGCTCCGCCTCGGAACCTGCGGAGCTCGCGGGACTCGCGCCCTGAAGCCCCTGCACGAACAGCGGCCAGTCGGGCCGGCCTTCGACCTCCTCGATGGCGGTAACGGGAGGTTCGGCCTGAGGCGCGCCGGACGTCTGAGGCAGAGAGGGCCCTACCTCCTTCAGGAAGGCGCGCCAGGCTGTGACAAGAGGCTCGAAGTCCGTCAGGTCGTGGAAGAAGTCCGGAAGCTCCAGAACGCCCCCCACGGCGTTTTTGTCTCCGGCCAGGGAGGGATTGGCCGGAACGTAGGCCACGTAGGCAGAGTGTTTCGGCTTCGTGAGGATGATGCCGCCCTTGCACCTCGACTTGTAGATGGCGGCGAAGCGGGTCAGCAGCTCGTCCGAATAGGGAACCGACGGGGCCGGGCCGCTGTTCTGCATACCAATGGAGGAGGCCCTCATGACCGTGAAGGCGATCAGGGAGGGGAGAGCGAGTTTCGCGTCGGCGTAAGGGCGAAGAAGCATGTTCAGGATTTCCACGGGCACCTGCGGAATGGCCCGGATGAACACCATCAGCTGATCCTCGGGCAGCCAGGCCTTCGCGGCCATCCAGGTGATGAACTTCACGAGGCTCAGACGCAGGGCGTCCCATCGCAGCAGGGGCAGGAGCCGGAAGGCCTCTCCAATGCACATGGTGACGTCCAGCCGGTCCACCAGCACGCGGCGCTCCAGACCGAAGATCCAGAGCGCGGGCTGCGACAGGTGGGCCGGCGGCTGAATGCGCCCGCCCGCCAGCCACCGGATGTACGCGCCCCGCTGCCCGGGCGTCATGTCGGCGTAGGAGGACGCTCCCTCGGCGGCGGCGAAAACGTCGGCTCCCTCCGCTGAAAATTCCACGGGGAGGGTGATGTCGATGCAGGAGGGCTCCGGGGTGGTGGAGGGCCCGTTGGACCAGTAGGCCACAGCTCCCCGCAGCGTCAGCTCTCCCACCTGGATTGTGCCCGCCCGCCCGCTCCAGCGCAGCAGGGAGGGTTCGGGCTTCGATTTGAGCTTCGTCTCCTCGGAAACGCCAAAGCCATAGGGCGACTCGGAGGACAGCGCCTGAGGCGCCGCGGACGAGTAGGTGGCCGAGGCCAGAGTGCTGGGTGAGCTTATCGGTTCCGCCGCCAGAAGGGGTTTCAGAGGGATGCTCTCTTCCTCCGGCGCAGACGGGGGGGCCGGAATGGGGGCCGCCGGTGGAGGAGCGGGCTTCGTCTCAGAGGGCTCGGGGATTGTCGGCGGGGCGGCCGTCGGGGGCGAAAGCAAAACGGAATCCCCAACCTCTGCCTCCGAAGCAGGCGCGGAGGTGGAAGCCCCTTCTCCGGGCAGGACCGGCTGAACCTCGGAGGTTTCCGACTGGTGCCGCGAACGCTGGGAAATCAGGGTCCCCACTGCGACGAAGAGCACAATTCCTATAACCAGATAGACCACGTTCCACCCTCCGTCGGATAAGCCGGATATGATAAAAATACCCTGCACACTGCCGCAAAGTCTCAGGAAAAATTATACTCTCGAACTATTATAAAATACCCGTTCGGAAATACCCGTATTTTTCCTGAAATTTAACCCTGATCAACAGCGCCATCTCACGATTTTGGGCGTCTTCCGTTTTGCGCCTCCTCATTTTGCGGGCTGTCACTACCCTTCAATGCCTTTCCCGTCCGGAAAAATTTTGTATAATGGCGAAGGAAAGGCGAGTGAATTTATGGCAAAACGGGAAATACGGCAGATTTTTGACCTTCTGCTGAAGCGGTTGCTGCATCTGTCAAGAGCAGCGACGGTGCAGTTTATAAACGGACTTTTCGGGACGAGCCACCCTGCGGACAGCGGGGTCGAGTACCCCAATACGGAAAGCGTTTCGCGGAACCTGCGGAAAAGGCAGTCGGATATGCTGGTTGTGATTGATGGAAGGACGTACCATCTTGAGGCTCAGATTCGGGACGACGAGAACATCGCCCTTCGGGTTTTCGAGTATGGCTGGAGAGAGGCGCTGCGGACCAAAAGGGCGTCGGAGGACGGGTGGAATTTTTCGTTAAAATTTCCGAGAGCGAAGGTCATTGCCTGGGAGACGACGGGAAAAACGCCGGATGCCGCGGTTCTTACGCTGGAATTTTCGGACGGAGGGCGCTACGATTATCAGGTGGAGATCTTCAAGTTTCCGGACCACGATATTGAAGAGCTGGAAGAAAAGAAACTGTGGCTTTTGCTGCCGTTTTGTCTGCTGAAGTTCAGAAAGCGCGTGACCGCGGCGAGGACGTCCGAAAGGCGCAGAGAACTTGCGGTGGGGACGATGGAGCTTCTGAATGAGATGGACGCGGTGGTCGATCGTGCGATACGGAGCGACCTGCTGAGCGCGGCGGACGCCGGAACCGTGCTGGAATACGCACAGGACCTGTTTGAGGAACTGTACGGCGGATATTCGGAATTTAAGGAGGCAGATGACATGTTTAAGGAAAAAGCCCAAACACGTTCCCAGATAGCAGCACGGCGAGGCAGAGAAGAAGGTCTTGAAGAAGGCATTGAAAGAGGCATTGAAAAAGGCCGCGAAGAAGGTCTTGAAGTGGGCATTGAAAAAGGCATGGAAAAAGTTGCTCGCAACATGCTGGCGCGGGGCGGATTTGCGCCGGATACCGTCGCGGAGCTTACGGGCCTGCCTCCGGAGCGGATTCGGGAGCTGGCGCAGTGAGGCAGATGACATGTTTAAGGAAAAAGCCCAAACACGTTCCCAGATAGCAGCACGGCAAGGCAGAGAAGAAGGTCTTGAAGAAGGCATTGAAAAAGGCCGTGAAGTAGGTATTGAAGAAGGTATTGAAAAAGTTGCCCGCAACATGCTGGCGCGGGGCGGGTTTGCGCCGGATACCGTCGCGGAACTTACGGGCCTGTCGCCGGAGCGGATTCGGGAGCTGGCCAATGATACCAATTTGCTTTCAGCTGAGTGTTAATGAAGAGGCTAATGTTTGAATATCATTGCTTTTAGCTATTCTAACTTTAGGCCTTTTACTTCAAATTGGTATGACCGGCAGGAAACGGTGGCAGATTTTGACCTCCAAACGAGACTGACGAGAGATGGCGAACTGCGAAACAAATGAGTGAGAACAAAAAACCCCATAAGTGGAGAGATACGGCTTGGAAAAAAGCCCTCACCAACGGAGGGCGAAGCGCGATAGAATATTTTATGCCGGACCTCGCGGCTGATATGGACCTGACGAGGGAACTGACAGGCACGACAGGGGTGGAACTGCAAAAGTCCGACGCGGATTCAGACAACGATATGCGGGTGTTGGATGTTCTGTTTGACGTTCCCCTGAAAGAAGGTAAAAATGGAGATCTGGCGCTGTTTATCGAACAACAGCACGATACGGACGAAGATTTCGCCCTGCGCATGGTCGAAACGTATGTGCGTCTGAAAGAACTGAAACGCCACAATCTGACGACGGGGTTCGCGATCTTCACGGGAAATTCCCCGGATATGGGATTTTGGTTTGATTCGTGTTATGGCTTTGAAGTGTCGGTGAAGTATAGAACCTTCCACCTGCCGAGCAGGAATCTGGAAGAACTGAGAAAGGACAGACGGCCATTCGCGCAGGTGATGCTTGCAGGGCGTCTGTCGCTGGATGCGGGAGATGACCCTGCGCTGCGGGAGCGGTATGCGTGGGAGATTTTGAACCGGATATCCGAACAGGAATACAGTCTCAAAGATCAGAACTGTATCTTGGACTTCACAAGGCGGATACTCTGGCTGGATGACGCAAAAATCAATCCGAAGCTGAGGGAGGTATACAAAATGAAGGCCATAAAAACCGTACC